>NZ_BAAHCA010000175.1:0-7295 GCF_054776295.1 Streptomyces sparsus | reverse complement strand
CTGGCGCCGCCCGTCACGATGGCGACCCGCCCGCGCAGCGGCTCGGGCCCCTGCGGACGCGGGTCGGCCTGGTCCTCCCGCCGGGCGGACGTCCCGGCCCCCTCGGCGCTCATGCGAGCTCCAGCACGAGCTTGCCGACGTTCTCGCCGCGGAACAGCATCTGGAGCGTCTGGGGAAAGTCGTCCACCGAGCCCTTCACCACGTGCTCCTTGACCTTCACCCGGCCCTCCGAGATCCAGCCGGCGATCTCCTGGGCGGCCTGCGCGTAGCGCTTGGCGTAGTCGAAGACCACGAAGCCCTCCATGCGGGCGCGACGCACCAGCAGGGACAGGTAGTTGGACGGGCCGGTGACGGCGGTCTCGTTGTTGTACTGGCTGATCGCGCCGCAGACCACGACCCTTGCGTGCATGGCCAGTCGGGTCAGTGCCGCGTCCAGGATCTCGCCGCCGACGTTGTCCAAGTAGACGTCGATGCCGTCCGGGGTCTGCTCGCGCAGCGCCCGCTTGACGTCGCCGGCGCGGTAGTCGATCGCCGCGTCGAAGCCCAGTTCGTCGGTGAGCAGGGCGCACTTCTCGGGGCCGCCGGCGATACCGACGACGCGGCAGCCCTTCACCTTGGCGATCTGGCCGACCATGGTGCCGACGGCGCCCGCCGCACCGGAGACGACGACCGTCTCGCCCTCCTTGAGCGCGCCGACGTCGAGCAGGCCGAAGTACGCGGTCATGCCGGGCATGCCGAGCGCGCCCAGATACGTCGAGGGCGGCGCGAGTGAGGTGTCGACCTTCAGCGCGCCCTTGCCGTCGGACACCACGTGTTCCTGGACGCCGAACGTTCCCACCACGTGGTCGCCGGGCTGGAAGTCCGGGTGGTTCGACGCGGTCACCTCGACGACCGAGCCGGCGCGCATGACGTCGCCGACGCCGACCGGGGGCAGGTAGGAGGGGCGGTCGTCGAGCCAGCCGCGCATCGCCGGGTCCAGCGAGATCACGCGGGTGCGGCCCGCGAACTGTCCCGGGCCGGGCTCCTCGACGGGAGCCGAGACGTGCTCCCAGTCCTCCGCTTTCACCTCGCCCACGGGCCGGGACGCAAGACGGATCTGGCGGTTGGTCGCAGACATGAAGCCTCCAGTCATCGATGAACCCTCCGACCATACCGACCAGTAGGTACGCGTGCGCGTGTGAGGTGCGCCACTTCTTCCCTCCGGTCGGCCGAATGCTCCGTTGGCGCGCCCCGCCGTCGCCCGGCCCGGCGGGGCGTGACCGGCGTCTCCGAAGCCCGGGCCCTCCTGGGGTCGCCCGATCGGGAACGGTGTACGAACGGGCGTGGCGGCATTTCGAAACACTCAAAAAACGGCCGATCAAGGCACTGAAGCGAATGCGGCAGTGGGCGTCGAATGGCGGCTGCCGCCTATTGCCAACATCGGCTTTTCGGTTCATCGGAGTCGGTCCACGGCCTTTCTCGCCGAATCACCGGGGTATCGGGGGATCGCGGTCCGAGCGGTCGCGGGGAAGTTCCGAGACCGACCTCACCGCCCCGCTCCCTTTCCCGGCGTCGACTCCCGGCGACGACCGCCCCTGGTCACGGGCGGTTTCCCGGCAGCGGCGCCGACGGGCAACGGGAAACCCGTCGACCCGGACGGGCGCGGTGGCCAGGCTGAAAACGTCAGAACGCAGCAAGCACGCAGCAAGGGGACACCATGCGCAACTCGAAGACGATCAGGGCCGCCGCGGCTCTCGCACTCGCGGTCGGCACCATGACGACGGTCACCGCGACCCAGGCCCAGGCAGAGGTCCGCGCGGCGGCCACCCACGGGTGCCCGTCCGGGTACGTGTGCATGTACCCGGGGGCGGGCTGGAACAACGACCGGCCGACCCACAGGTACTACACCTACGGGGCCCACAACCTCAGCAACATGTACGGCACCTACCGCATCTTCAACAACCAGACCGGCGGCGCCACCATGCGCACCTGCACCGGCTACAACGGCACCGGCTGCCAGGGCTACCTGTCGCCCGGCGGGTACATCGACAAGGACATGACGCCGATCAACTCGATCACCCTGCAACCGTAATCGGCCCGTCCGGAAAACGGGCTTCCCGAGCCGCCGGCGCGGTTCGGGAAGTCCGTTCCGCCCTATCCGGGAAAACGCTTGAAAGGCCTTCCGGTCGCCACGGTAATCTGGGCACTCGCCGCCTCAGGACCAGGGGCGCGTTGTGCCGTGGGGGACGTGGTGGGGAATCCGAACCAGGGGCGCGGAACCGAGAACGCCTCGCCGTTGCCGGAGAGCGCGCACGTACGCTTCGCCGCACACCTCAGACGGCTCCGTACGCAACGCGGGCTGTCACTGGCCGACCTGGCCCGCCGCACGCACTACAGCAAGGGCTACCTGAGCAAGATCGAAACCGGCGCGAAGCGGGTGACCGTGGACGTCGCACGCCGTTGTGACGAAGTGCTGCGCGCGGACGGCGAGTTGCTGCGGCTGGCCCGCGACGCCGGGCCGACCGACACCGCGACCAGGGAAGGGCCGGGCGTGAACGGAACGCGACCGGTGTCCGGACCGCAGCCGGAGTGCCCCTACCGGGGCCTGCCCGCCTTCACCCGGCAGGACGCCGGCTGGTTCTTCGGCCGGGAGCGCGCCACGACCGCTCTGGTCGAGCGGCTGTTCGGACGCGTCGGAGAAGGACCGCTGCTGCTGGTCGCCCCCTCGGGCGCGGGCAAGTCCTCGCTGCTCCACGCCGGTCTGCTCGCCGCACTCCGCCGCCCGGGCGGCTTCCCCATGGCGGGCGCCGACGCATGGCCGGTGGTGGCCTTCACACCCACCGCGCACCCGCTGGCCGAACTGCTGGACCGCACCGCCAAAGTGCTGGGCGGTGACCTCGGCATCAGCGAACGAGAAGTGCGCCACCGCCCGCAGGCCCTGCTCGAAGCCGTCCGCACCTTGACGGACGGCACCCACCCGTCCCGGCCCGGCCACGGCCCGCCACCGTCGCGCCCGGTGCTGCTCATCGACCAGTTCGAGGAACTGTTCACGCACTGCGCCGACGAGGAGCAGCGACGCGCGTTCGTCCGGGTACTCACCGCGGTGGCCAGGGCCGGACCGACGGACAGCGTTCCCGCCGCGGTCGTGGTCCTCGGTGTGCGGGCCGACTTCTCCGCGGCCTGCCTGGAACTCCCCGAGCTGGCCGCCGTCTTCACCGAGGGGCTGTTCGTGCTGCCCCCGATGTCCGTGTCGGAGCTGCGCGAGTCGATCACCCGCCCCGCGCGACTCGCGGGCGTCACCCTCGACCCCGGGCTCGTCCCGCTGATCCTGCGGGACGCCGGGGTGCACGACGCGGAAGCACACGACGGCGCCGGCATCGTCCCCGCGCCCCGCTCCGCGACCGGTCACGCACCGTCCGGGGTGCTGCCGCTGGTCTCCCACGCGCTGCGCGCCACCTGGGAGCAGCGCGAGGGCGCCACGCTGACCGTCGCCGGGTACGAACGCACCGGCGGCATCCAGGGAGCGATCGCCCGCACGGCCGAGGACGTGTTCGCCCGCCTGTACCCGGCCGAGCAGCGGACGATCCGCCGGGTACTGGTCCGACTGGTCCGCGTCGCGGACGACACCGCGGCCACCCGGCGCCGGATGACACGCGGCACCCTGATGGAGCAGCTCGCCGACACCGACGGCGCGTCAGCCGCGCTCGACGCCTTCGTGCGGGCGCGCCTGATCACCACGGACAGCGACACCGTGGAGATCACCCACGAAGCGCTGCTGCACGCCTGGCCTCGGCTGCACGACTGGATCCACGCCGACCGTGCCGGCCTGCTGCTGCACCAGCAACTGGCCCACGCCGCCGGCGAGTGGGAACGCGAGGGCCGCGACCCGTCCGCCCTCTATCGCGGGTCCCGGCTGGACGCCGTCCGTACCTGGGCCGACGAACTCGGCGAAGGCCGGCTCAGTCCGGTGGAAACGGCCTTCGTCCAGGCCAGCCAGGACGAGGAGGACAGCCGCCGGCAGCAGCGCAGACGGCACGCCCGGTGGCAGCGCCGCATGCTGGCCACGCTCGGTGTCCTGCTGGTCCTGGCCGTCGCGGCGGGAGGCCTCGCCTACCAGCAGCGGGCCGGTGCGCTGGACCAGGAGCGGGCCGCCCGTTCGCAGGCCCTCGCCCTGCGGTCCGCCTCACTGGCCGCCGGGCAACCGGAGGCGTCCATGCTGCTCGCCGAGGAGGCGTACCGGACGAAGGCGACCACCCAGGCACGCGGAGCCCTGCTGAGCACCCAGTCCCAGTCCTTCGCCGCCCGGCTCGCGGGACACTCCGGCGCGGTCAACTCGGTGGCCTTCGCGCCGGACAACCGCTCCCTGGCGACGGCCAGTTCGGACGGCACCGTGAGGGTCCGGCGGTCGGCGGACCACCGGACGACGGCGACGTTCACCGTTCCCGGGCGAGCCCGCGCGGTGGCCTTCAGCCGCGACAGCCGGAGGCACGCCGCCACCGCCACCGGCGGGCCGGTGCGGGTGTGGAACACCTCCGGCCGCGGAGATCCGACGATCCTCCCCGCCCGCACCGCCGGCGCCCGCGCGGTGGCGTTCAGCCCCGACGGCCGGACCCTCGCCACCGCGGCAGCCGACGGAACCGTCCACCTGTGGGACACCGAACGCGGCCACCGATCCGTCGCGTCCCTCACCGGCCACACCGGAAGGGTCAACGGCCTCGCCTACGCCCCGGACGGCCGGACCCTCGTCTCCGGTGGCGCCGACCGGACAGTGCGGCTGTGGGACGTGGCCCGGGCACGCCCGCTCGCCGTCCTGCGCGGGCACACTGACGACGTGCTCGGCGCGGCGTTCGCGCCCGACGGGCGAACCGTCGCCACCGGCGGCGTGGACCGGACAGTGCGGCTGTGGGACGTGGCTGAGCGCCGGACGAGCGCGACGCTCACGGGGCACAGCGACGACGTCAACGCCGTCGCCTACACGCCCGACGGCACCACGGTGATCAGCGGCGGCGGCGACGGCACCACCCGGCTGTGGGACGTGCGCACCGGCCGGTTGACCTCGACCCTCGCCGGCCACACCGACTACGTGCTCGGCGTGGCCGTCGACAGCCGGGGCGCGGTGTTGGCGACCGCCTCGTTCGACCAGTCCGTGGCGCTGTGGGACCTGCGCGCCTCCGTCCTGACGTCCCGCCCCTTCACCGAGATCTGGCAGGCCGCGTTCAGCTCGGACGGAGAACTGCTGGCCACCGCCGACGCCGACCACACCGTCCGCCTCTGGGACGTCCGCCGCAGACGGGTCGTGACGACGTTCACCGGCCACCGCGAGACGGTGTTCTCGGTGGCGTTCGCGCCGGACGGCCGGACGTTGGCCTCGGCGGGATCCGACGGCACGGTCCGCCTGTGGGACGTCTCCGACCGCCGCCCCCTGGCGACCGTCGAAGGCCGGAGCGGAACGGTGTTCTCGGTGGCGTTCGCGCCGGACGGCCGGACGTTGGCCTCGGCGGGATCCGACGGCACCGTGCGCCTGTGGGACGTCGCGAGCCGCCGGCACCTCGCCACGCTCACCGGTCACACGGACTTCGCCAACGCGGTCGTCTTCAGCCCGGACGGACGCATCCTGGCGAGCGCGGGGGACGATCTGGCCGTGCGCCTGTGGGACGTCGAGGCCCGCCGCCCGCTGGCCACCCTCACCGGGCACACCGGGGCGGTACGCGGCGTGGCGTTCAGCCCCGACGGGCGCACCCTCGCGAGCAGCGCCAACGACGGGCACGTGCGGCTGTGGGACGTCCGCAGGCAGCGCCCCGTGGCCACCCTGACCGGCCACACCGGCTCCGCGCGCGGCCTCGCCTTCTCCCCGGACGGCCGGACCCTGGCGAGCAGCGGCAACGACGGCACGGTCCGCCTGTGGGACGTCTCCGACCGCCGACTGTGGGGTGAACTGACCGGCCACACCAACGCCGTGTGGGGCGTCGACTTCTCACCCGACGGACGCGCGGTGGCCAGCAGCAGCAACGACGGGACCGTGCGCCTGTGGAACCTCGACGTGCGGAGCCGGTTGGCGAGCATCTGCCGGCTGCGGTCCGGCCTCGCCCCCGCACAGCGCGCGGCGCTCCTGCCCGATCGCCCCGCCCACCGCGGAAGCACCTGCGCCCCGCCCTGAGCACGAGCGGTGGCCGCCACGCCCGTCCCAGCGGCGGTTTCCCAGGTGTTTCCCGTTGCCCGTCCAGACAGGGCGACGCGCCACCCTCGACGCACGGCCCGGGGCCCCGCAGGCTGCTGAACACGGGCCGGAGCGGACGGACGTCACGCACACCGACGGCCGCCGCCCACCCGCCCGCACGGTCCGGCGCGACACCGAACCAGCCGTCGGCGTCGGTCACCCACACCACGAAAAGGGGTCCCGCATGCTCCGCCGCTCCGCTCCACTCGGCGTACTCGGCGCACTACTGGCCTTTCTCCTCCTCACACCCGCCCACGCCGTCGCCGCCCCGGCTGCCGGTTCCGCCGCCGGCAGCGGATGCGCGGTCCTGGCACCGGGCGCCTCCGCGGCGGCCGAACGCGCCGTCACGGAGGCCTGCGCACAGGTCGCGGCGAACGTCTGGTACACGTGGGGAGGCGGACACGGGCCCGAACCCGGCCCCACCTACGGCCAGGTGGACCCCACCGACCCGGCCAGTGAACACGACCCCGAACGCATGGGCTTCGACTGCTCCGGACTGGTCCGCCACGCCTACGCCCGAGCGACCGGCACGGACATCCTCAACGGTGTGGCCAGCGCCCAGTACTACACGCACCGCGCCGAACGGCGCTTCTCCGCCTCCGACGGTCTGGCGCCGCTGCTCCCCGGTGACCTCCTGGTCTGGGGCACCTCGCAGGAGCTGCACCACATCGCCCTCTACCTCGGTGCGGGGCGGATGGTGGAGGCCAGGCAGTCAGGTACCAGGCTCATGGCCGCCGACGTCAGGCTGACCGACAGCTACTACGGCGCGGTGCGCGTCAACACCGGGCCGGTGACCGGGCACGTCTTCCGGACCTGGGGCGAGGGCGTCTGGACCAAGGCGCAGCCGGCGCTGAAGGCAGCGCGGGTGTACGCGTTCCCGCACTCGACGACGATCCGCGTCCAGTGCCAGAAGCGGGCCGAGTCGGTCACCTCGGACGGCTACACCAACGACGCGTGGTCCTACCTGCCCGACTACCGGGCGTGGGTGACCAACATCTACATCAAGGGACCGGCCTGGCTGGACGACGTACCCACCTGCACCTTCTGACAGCAGGGCGGCGCCGGGGCCCGGCACGGGCTCGGCCGCCGGCGCTCCCGC
>NZ_BAAHCA010000174.1:0-7298 GCF_054776295.1 Streptomyces sparsus | reverse complement strand
GTCTGCGGTGCCGGACCGCTGCGGGCCGGGCTCCGGTGACGGCGCGGCGTGGGCCGCTCCGACGGGTGCCGCCAGCACTCCCAGCGCGCAGACCAGTGCGGCTGCCCCCTTGCGTATCACCGTGAGACCCCTCCCTGCGGGGCCGTCCGTCGACTGGCCCCCGCGCGGATGGTGCCACGACGGGCGAGAATGCGACAGGGCGCCCTCGGCCAGGTGTGCCGCATGCGTGTGCGCCCCGGAGTCGTCCGGGCACCCGCTGCCACCCGGCCGCCGTCTTCGCGGACGGGGCCACAACAACGACCGACGAGGTTCACCTCGTGTTCACTCTCGGCCGTCGGGCGCTTCACCTCTTCTGCCTAATTTCAGACAAGTCAAGTGCGCGTCGCACCGCGGTAGCGAAGGTCGCGGCGCATAGCTGGTCAGAACAGAACGTCACGTCGTCCGTCGCTTGCCGTCGAAACCGGTGGGCAAAGGAAGGAACTGAACCGAAGTGAAGTTTCAGCGCACCAACCGGCTTCGCGCCCTGACCGCCGGCGCCCTCGCGGTCACCGGCGCCCTCGTCCTCTCCGGCTGCGGCTCGGACGACAACACCGGCGGCGAAGGCGGCAGCGGCGGCGAGAAGACGAGTGCCGCAAGCGACATCACGTGTGAGGGCGAGGGCAACCTCCTCGCCTCCGGCTCCTCCGCCCAGAAGAACGCCATGGACGTCTGGGTCCAGGAGTACCAGGAGGCCTGCCCGAACACGAAGATCAACTACAACCCGACCGGTTCGGGCGCGGGCATCCAGGAGTTCCTCCAGGGCAAGACCACCTTCGCGGGCTCCGACTCGGCCCTCAAGGAGGACGAGGTCGCCCAGTCCTCCGAGGTCTGCAAGGACGGCGGCAAGGCGATCAACCTGCCGATGGTCGGCGGCCCGGTCGCGGTCGGTTTCAACATCTCCGGTGTCGACGAGCTCGTACTGGACGCCTCCACCCTGGCGAAGATCTTCGACTCGAAGATCTCCAAGTGGGACGACGAGGCGATCAAGAAGCTGAACCCGGACGTGGACCTGCCGTCCACCAAGATCCAGGCCTTCCACCGGTCGGACGAGTCGGGCACCACCGACAACTTCACCGACTACCTGGCCACCGCCGCCCCCGAGGACTACCCCTACGAGCCCGCCAAGGCGTGGGCCGCCAAGGGCGGCCAGTCCGCCAACGGCTCCGCGGGTGTCGCCACCAACGTCAAGCAGACGGACGGCGCGATCGGCTACTTCGAGCTCTCCTACGCCTCCGGCAACGACCTCAAGACCGTCAAGCTGGACACCGGCGCCGGTGACCCCGTCGAGGCGACCGTGGAGAACTCCTCCAACGGCATCGCCGCCGGCAAGATCGTCGGCAAGGACGGCGACCTGGCCATGGAGCTGGACTACAGCACCAAGGAGGCCGGGGCCTACCCGATCATCCTGGTGACCTACGAGATCGCCTGCGACAAGGGCAACAAGCCGGAGAACCTCGAGGCGCTGAAGTCCTTCCTCAACTACACCGCCAGCGAGGACGGCCAGAAGGCGCTCGCCGACATCGACTACGCGCCGGTCCCCGACGATGTCATCAAGCAGGTCCGCGAGGCCATCGGGAACCTCTCCTGACCTGAGCAGCACGCCGGCGGCCCCGGACCGGGGCCGCCACCGAAGCCGGGGTCCGCGACACGGACCCCGGCAGCACCACGTAAAGCCCGAACCCCTTCCGGTGCACCGCCGCCAGGGCCCGGACCGGCAGACGCCGGGCCGCACCCCAGACCGGAGAAACCATGGACATAACTTCCACCGACACGCCTCCACCCCGGACACCGACGCCGCCCACCCCGGGCCGCGCCACCCACCGGGGTGACCAGATCTTCCTCGGCCTTTCCAAGGGCTCCGGCATCGTCCTGCTGGTGATCATGGCGGCCATCGCCGCCTTCCTCACCTGGCGCACGGTGATCGCGCTCGGCAAGAACGAGGGCAACTTCCTCACCACGTTCGACTGGAACGCCAACGCGGACCCGCCGGTGTTCGGCATCGCCGTGCTGGCTTTCGGCACCGTCGTCAGCTCGGTGATCGCCATGGCACTCGCCGTGCCGGTGGCCGTCGGCATCGCGCTGTTCGTGTCGCACTACGCACCGCGCCGGATCGCCACGCCGCTCGCCTACCTGATCGACCTGCTCGCCGCCGTCCCGAGCATCGTGTACGGCCTGTGGGGCGCCCTGTTCCTCGTACCGCACCTCACCGGCCTCTACACCTGGCTGGACGACTTCTTCGGCTGGACGCAGGTCCTCAGCTACGACGGCGGCGCGCCGCGCTCCCTGTTCACCGTGGGCATCCTGCTGGCCATCATGATCCTGCCGGTCATCACCAACGTGTCCCGCGAGGTCTTCAAGCAGTCCCCGAAGATGCAGGAGGAAGCCGCCCTGGCCCTGGGCGCCACCCGGTGGGAGGTCATCCGCATGTCCGTGCTGCCGTTCGGCCGGTCCGGCGTGATCAGCGCCTCCATGCTCGGCCTGGGCCGTGCGCTGGGCGAGACGATGGCCGTCGCGACGGTCATCTCGCCGAGCTTCCTCATCAAGCCCAGCCTGCTCGACCCGGGCGGCGGCACCTTCGCTCAGAACATCGCCGCGGGCTTCAACGAAGCCGGCGAGACCGGCCGGGACGCGCTCATCGCGTCCGGCCTCGTCCTGTTCCTCATCACGCTGCTGGTGAACGGCGCGGCCCGCCTGATCATCGCCCGCCGCAAGGAGTACTCGGGGGCCAACGCATGAGCAACGCCGTCCTCAACAAGAACTCCGCCGACTCCTCGTCCCCCGCGGGCTCTCGGTCCACCACGCTCAAGCAGCCCCGGCTGCCGCGCTGGTCACCGCTCGCCATCGCCGCCGGCTCCGCCCTGGTGGGCATCGGCATCGGCATGGCGGCCGGCCTGACCGCCCGCGTCCAGTGGGGCATCATCGCCGCCATCACCTTCGTACTGGTGACCTACGCCCTCGGCACCCTGGTGGAGGGCCAGCGTCAGGCCAAGGACCGCCTGGCGACCAGCCTCGTCTGGGTCAGCTTCCTCACCGCGATCATCCCGCTGGCGTCGCTGGTCTGGGAGACGATCGCGCGCGGCGCGGCGATGTTCGACCTCTACTTCCTCACCCACTCGATGAGTGGGCTGCGTGACCTCCAGCCGGGCGGCGGCGTCTACCACGCGCTGCTCGGCACCCTCCAGCAGGTCGGCCTGGCCACCCTGATCGCCGCGCCGATCGGCCTGCTCACCGCCGTCTACCTCGTCGAGTACGGCCGCGGCCGGCTCGCGAAGGCGGTGACCTTCTTCGTCGACGTCATGACCGGCATCCCGTCGATCGTGGCGGGCCTGTTCGTGCTCAGCTTCTGGATCATCCTGCTCGACTTCGGCTACTCCGGCTTCGCCGGCTCCATGGCCCTGGCCATCCTGATGATGCCGATCGTCGTGCGCTCCACCGAG
The DNA here is from genome assembly GCF_054776295.1 of Streptomyces sparsus. NCBI lineage: Bacteria > Bacillati > Actinomycetota > Actinomycetes > Kitasatosporales > Streptomycetaceae > Streptomyces > Streptomyces sparsus. The sequence goes on along the minus strand of NZ_BAAHCA010000174.1, from coordinate 3,822 downwards.
GAGATGCTCAAGCTCGTACCCAACGAGCTGCGCGAGGCCTCGCTGGCCCTGGGCGTGCCGAAGTGGCGCACCATTCTCAAGGTGGTGCTGCCGACCGCGATCGGGGGTATCACCACGGGAGTGATGCTGGCCGTCGCACGCATCGCGGGTGAGACGGCTCCGGTGATGCTGCTGGTGTTCGGCGCCTCGTCGATCAACACCAACCCCTTCCAGGACCCGCAGTCCTCACTGCCGTACTTCATCTGGCAGCAGTTCAAGGCCGGCAACCAGTACGCCTACGACCGGGCCTGGGCAGCGGCTCTGGTGCTGATCGCCCTCGTGATGATCCTGAACCTCGCCGCCCGCGGCATCGCCCGCTGGAAGGCCCCGAAGACCGGCCGCTGAGGCCACGCAGACGCAAGAAAGAAGTGATCTCCATGGCCAAGCGCATCGACGTCAGCGGCCTGACCGCCTACTACGGCTCACACAAGGCCATCGACGACATCTCGATGACCGTCGAACCCCGCTCCGTGACGGCCTTCATCGGCCCGTCCGGCTGCGGCAAGTCCACCTTCCTGCGCACCCTCAACCGGATGCACGAGGTCACCCCCGGTGGCCGGGTCGAGGGCAAGGTACTGCTGGACGACGAGTCCCTCTACGGCCCGGGCGTGGACCCCGTCGCCGTCCGCCGCACCATCGGCATGGTCTTCCAGCGCCCGAACCCCTTCCCGACCATGTCGATCTTCGACAACGTGGCGGCCGGTCTGCGGCTGAACGGCCGCTACCGCAAGGCCGAGCTGGAAAGCGTCGTGGAGAAGTCGCTGCACGGCGCCAACCTGTGGAACGAGGTCAAGGACCGGCTGCACAAGCCCGGCTCCGGCCTCTCCGGCGGCCAGCAGCAGCGGCTGTGCATCGCGCGCGCCATCGCCGTCGAACCGCAGGTGCTGCTGATGGACGAGCCCTGCTCGGCGCTCGACCCGATCTCGACGCTGGCGATCGAGGACCTGATCGGCGAGCTGAAGGAACAGTTCACGATCGTCATCGTGACCCACAACATGCAGCAGGCCGCCCGCGTCTCCGACCGGACCGCGTTCTTCAACCTCGCGGCGATCGGCCAGCCCGGCAAGCTCATCGAGATCGACGAGACGGAGCGCATCTTCTCCAACCCGTCCGTCCAGGCCACCGAGGACTACATCTCCGGCCGCTTCGGCTGAGCCCGGCTCAGCCGGCCGCAGCCGGTGGCCGCCCCCCGCCGGGGCCTGCTCCTGCCGGGGCGGGCGCCCGGCCCCCAGGTCGTCTGCGGTGCTGCATGGCGGTGCCACCGTACGACGAAGGGCCCGCCCCCACGTGGGGCGGGCCCTTTCACTCCCGCTCGCCCCGCTCACTCCCGCTCGCCCCGCGCCGGACGACGTTCCCGGTCAGGACGCGGCGGGCGACCGACGGCGTCCCGGCAGGCGTCGGCGCGGCAGGCTTCGGGTGCCGGCGGGCAGGCTTCGGGTGCCGGCGGGCAGGCGTCGAGTGTGGAGCGGGCAGGCGTCGGCCGTCGGACCCCGGCCTCGGGCCGGACCGGCGTCGGGCATTCCGATCCGTTGGCCGGCCGTCCACTCAGCCGAAGGCCAGGTTCACCACCCAGAAACTCGCCGCTGCCACCATGGCCGCAGCCGGCATGGTGATGAACCACCCCGCGACGATGTTCTTGGCGACTCCCCACCGCACGGCCTTGACCCGCCGGGTGGCGCCGACACCCATGATCGCGGAGGTGATCACGTGGGTGGTGGAGATGGGGGCCTGGAACATGTACGCCGTCGTGTACATCACCGACGCGGCGGTGGTCTCGGCGGCGAAGCCCTGGGGCGGGTCCAGTTCGATGATGCGGCGTCCCAGCGTGCGCATGATGCGCCAACCGCCTGCGTAGGTGCCCAGCGACAGCATCAGCGCACAGGCGATCTTCACCCACACCGGGATGGCGTCGCCCTCCTCCTCCACCCCGCCGATGACCAGGGCCATCACCACGATGCCCATCGTCTTCTGGGCGTCCTGGAGGCCGTGGCCGAGTGCCATCGCCGCCGCGGACACGGTCTGGGCGATGCGGAAGCCGCGCTGCGCGCGTTGCGGGTTGGCCGCCCGGAACAGCCACATGATGCCCGACATCACCAGGTAGCCCACGAGCAGGCCGACCACGGGCGAGACGAACATCGGGATGACGACCTTCTGGAGCACGCCGCCCCAGTAGACCGTGCTGGAACCGGCGATTGCCGCACCCACCATGCCGCCGAACAGGGCGTGCGAGGAGGAGGACGGCAGGCCGAAGTACCAGGTGATCATGTTCCAGGTGATCGCGCCCACCAGCGCGGCGAACAGGATGATCATTCCCTGCTTGCCGGTGGGGGTGGCGATCAGCCCTTCACTGACCGTCTTGGCGATGCCGCTGCCCATGAAGGCGCCGGCCAGGTTCATCACCGCCGCCATCACCAGCGCGACCCGCGGCGTCAGGGCCCGGGTCGAGATGGACGTCGCGATGGCGTTCGCGGAGTCGTGGAAACCGTTGGTGTAGGTGAAGAAGAGCGCAACGCCGATGACCACGACGAGTGCAAAGGTGTCCACGTGGTTCAGGACTCCTTGACCGCGATGGTCTCCACCGTGTTCGCGACGTGCTCGAAGGCGTCGGCCGCCTCTTCCAGCACGTCCACGATCTGCTTCAGCTTGAGCACCTCCATGGCGTCGTACTTGCCGTTGAAGAGGTGCGCGAGCAGCTTGCGGTGGATCTGGTCGGCCTGGTTCTCGAGGCGGTTCACCTCGATCCAGTACTCGGTGAGGTGGTCCATCGTCCGCAGGTTCGGCATCGCCTCGGCGGTGAGCTCCGCAGCCCGGGCCAGCACCTCGATCTGCTGCTCGACCCCCTTGGGCAGCGTCTCGACCTGGTAGAGCACCACCAGGTCGACCGCCTCCTCCATGAAGTCCATGATGTCGTCGAGTGACGACGCCAGCCGGTAGATGTCCTCCCGGTCGAAGGGCGTGATGAAGGAGGAGTTCAGCTGGTGGAAGATCGCGTGGGTCGCGTCGTCCCCGGCGTGCTCCGCCGCCCGCATGCGCTCGGCGATCTCGGCACGTGCGGAGGTGTCCGCCCCGAGCAGTTCCATCAGGAGCTTCGAGCCGGTCACGATGTTGTCCGCGGAAGCGGCGAACATGTCGTAGAAGCTCGTCTCCCTCGGGGTCAGACGAAAGCGCACGGGGTTTCCTCGGGGTGCATCGGCGTCAGTCTGGTTGATGCTAAGTGCATCATCCGGCCACAGCGAACCGGCGTCCCCCAGTGTCACCCATCGGACGAGCCGGGCGGCAGGGGGGCCGACATCCAGCGGCGGAAGCCGGTCATTTTTGGGTAACCTATACCGGTCAGGGGTATATCACTCATCCGCTTCCCACCTCGGGAGACCGCATGACGACAACCGAGCCCGAGGCCCTGCCGCCCGGCGACCCGCAGGTTTCGGCCATCCGCCCCGGCACGCCCGAGGGACCGCACGGCTATGCCAAGGAGAAGGACGCCCACCTCAAGCGGCTGCGCCGCATCGAGGGCCAGGTGCGGGGCCTGCACCGCATGGTGGAGGAGGACGTCTACTGCATCGACGTGCTGACGCAGGTGTCCGCCTCCACCAAGGCCCTTCAGTCCTTCGCGCTGCAACTGCTCGAGGAGCACCTGCGCCACTGCGTGGCGGCAGCCGCCACCGAGGGCGGCGAGGAGATCGACGCCAAGGTGGCCGAGGCCACCGCCGCGATCGCCCGCCTGCTGCGCACCTGAGCCGCACCCCGGCGCGCCCCGGCGCGGGACCGTCCGTCCGGGTGCCG
>NZ_BAAHCA010000173.1:0-7303 GCF_054776295.1 Streptomyces sparsus | reverse complement strand
CGCCCCCGTCGCCCCCGTCGGCGTCGGGGCTGCCGGTGCCGCTGCCGACGGCGTCACTGCCGCCGGTGTCGCGGCGCAGCGCCAGTACCCGGGCGGTCCGTCGTGCCGACGGCCGGGCGAAGGACCAGGCCATGGCGAACTCCTGCAACCCGCGGAGCGGGAACAGCAGGAAGATGACCGCGCCGTAGACGGTGACCAGTTCGCCCACTCCGAGCCGTCCCTCGGACGCCAGGGTGGCGCCCTGCCAGACCACCGCGATCAGCAGCAGTCCCGGCAGGGCTACCTGCACGGCGTCGATGACGGCCCACATCCTGGCGGTGGTGACGGCGGCCTGCCGTACCTCCTGCGAGGCCCGCCGGTAGCGGTTCAGGAAGAGTTCCTCGCCGCCCACACCGCGCAGCACGCGCAGTCCGGCCACCGTGTCCGCGGCCAGTTCGGTGGCGCGGCCGGCCTTGTCGCGTTGCAGGTCGGCGCGGCGGGTGGCGCGCGGCAGCAGCGGCAGCACGGTGAGTGCCAGCGCCAGCACACCGCCGGCGACCAGCAGCCCCAGCCGGGGTTCGTAGACGACGAGCCCCACGCACACGCCGATCGTGGCGAGCAGCGCGGCGCCGAACCGGGACACCGACTCGACGCACCAGCCGATCTTCTCGATGTCGCCCGTCGACACGGCCACGACCTCACCCTGGGCGACCCGTCGGGTGAGTGTGGCGCCGAGTTCGGCGGTGCGCCGGGCCAGCAGTTGCTGCACCCGGGCGGCGGCGGTGATCCAGTTGGTCACCGCGGTCCGGTGCAGCATGGTGTCGCCTAGCGTCACCGTCGCTCCGACCAGGAGCAGCAGCAGTCCGGCTGTCGTCAGACGCCTGCCGGAGCCGTCGACGACGGCTTGCACGGCGAGGCCGACCACCACCGGAAGTGTGGCCACGGCCGCCATGTGCAGGCTGCCCCAGCCCAGGGCCTTGGCCTGGCCGCCCCACTGGCTGCGGCCGAGCCACAGCAGGAAGCGCGGGCCGGACCTGACGTCGGGTTCGCCGGGATCGGGAAAGGGAAGGTCACGAATCTGCATGACGTCCAGAACGGTGTAGTGAGTGAACGGGGAGGCGGCCGGCGGCGGGAGAGGACGCAGATCGGCCAGCCAAGGCTGTCGGTGCGACGCGTGGATGGCAACGGGTTTTTACCGGTCGACGGCGGGATCCGGCCGCCGACCGGGCCGGTTCGTCCGCCACACGCACCTCGCTGGCCACACTCGGTCCGGCTGAGCGCCCGGTGCCGGTGACGGGGGTCGGGCGTTCCCGCGCCGCTGCGCCTCAGCCGCGGGTGGTGCGGGGCGTGCAGTGCCACGGGGCGGCGGGGGCCTCCAGCGGCGTCAGCAGTCGGCTGAGTTCGGCGCGTTGGGTCTCGGAGAGCGGGGCGAGCAGCTCCTCGGCCGCCGCGCGGCGGGCCTGCCGCAGTCTGCCGAGCAACTCGCGGCCGTCCGCGGTCAGCTCGATCCGGGTCACCCGCCTGCTGTCCGGATCGGGCACCCGGCGTACCGCGTGCCGCTGCTCCAGCCCGTCGACGAGGGTCGTCACCGCGCGCGGCACGACGTCCAGCCGTTCGGCGAGGTCGGCCATGCGGGGCGGTTCCGAGCAGTGCGACAGGGTGCGGAGCAGCCGGGCCTGGGCCGGGGTGACACCCATCGGTTCCAGGTGCCTGCGCTGAGCGCGGTGCAGCCGCCTGGTGAGTCCGATGAGCTGGTCGGCGAGGGAACCGGTGGGATCGGCGGGAACCATGCCCGGAGAATAGCAGGACTATGTTCATTGTGAGTATAGGTAACAATCAGCTAGGGTTGTCGGCGGTGTCCCCGCCGACCGCCCGATGACGGACAGCCGGCCGCAACCGACGGTCGTTCCGAGTCCGGCGCCGTCCCGTCCCGAACCGCAGGAGCCCATGCACCACGACGCCCCACGGCCGGCCCCACCGGCGCCCCGACCCACCCGACCCGTCGAGATGAGCCGCATCCTGCGGCTGTTCCGCCCCTACCGCGGCCGCCTGGCCGTGGTGGGTCTGCTGGTGGCCGCCGCCTCACTGGTCGGCGTCGCCTCACCGTTCCTGCTCCGCGAGATCCTCGACGTGGCGATCCCCGAGCAGCGCACCGGCCTGCTGACCGTGCTCGCGCTCGGCATGATCGCCACCGCCGTGCTCACCAGTGTCTTCGGTGTCCTCCAGACGCTGATCTCGACGACAGTCGGCCAACGGGTGATGCACGACCTGCGCACCGGCGTCTACGCGCGCCTGCAGCAGATGCCGCTCGCCTTCTTCACCCGGACCCGCACCGGTGAGGTGCAGTCCCGCATCGCCAACGACATCGGCAGCATGCAGGCCACCGTCACGTCGACGGCCACCTCGCTGGTCTCCAACAGCACGAGCGTGGTGGCGACGGTGGTGGCCATGCTGGCCCTGGACTGGCGGCTGACGCTGGTCTCGCTGACCTTGCTGCCGCTGTTCGTCTGGATCAGCCGCCGGGTCGGCCGGGAACGCAAGCGCATCACCACCGAGCGCCAGAAGCAGATGGCCTCGATGGCCGCCATGGTCACCGAGTCGCTCTCCGTGAGTGGCATCCTGCTCGGTCGCACCATGGGCCGGGCGGACTCGCTCACCGCGGACTTCGGCGGCGAGTCGGAGCGACTCGCCGCGCTGGAGATCCGTTCCAGCATGGCGGGACGCTGGCGCATGGCCACCATCGGCATCATCATGGCCGCCATTCCCGCGGTGCTGTACTGGGCCGCGGGTGTGCTGCTCCAGGTCGGCGGGCCGGCGCTGTCCATCGGCACGCTCGTCGCCTTCGTCACCCTCCAGCAGGGGCTGCTGCGGCCCGCGGTGTCACTGCTCAACACCGGCGTGGACATCCAGGCCTCGCTGGCGCTCTTCCAGCGCATCTTCGAGTACCTCGACCTGCGGGTCGACATCTCCGAGCGCCCCGAGCCGGTGCGGTTGGACGCCGTCCGCGGTGAGGTGCGGTTCCGGGACGTGACCTTCTCCTACGAACCGGGCGGGCCGCCCGCCCTCAGCGGCATCGACCTCACCGTGCCCGCCGGGACCAGCCTGGCGGTGGTCGGCGCCACCGGCTCCGGCAAGAGCACGCTCAGCTACCTGGTGCCGCGGCTCTACGACGTCACCGAGGGCAGCGTGACCCTCGACGGCGTCGACGTCCGTGACCTCGACTTCGACTCGCTGGCCCGGGCCGTGGGCGTCGTCTCCCAGGAGACCTACCTCTTCCACGCGTCGGTCGCCGACAACCTGCGGTTCGCCAAGCCGGGCGCCAGTGACGAGGAGATCGTGGCGGCGGCCCGGACCGCCCAGATCCACGAGCACATCCGGTCGCTGCCCGACGGCTACGACACCCTCGTCGGTGAACGCGGCTACCGGTTCTCCGGCGGGGAGAAGCAGCGGCTCGCCATCGCCCGGACGATCCTCCGCGACCCGCCGGTGCTCATCCTGGACGAAGCCACCAGCGCGCTGGACACGCGCACCGAGCGGGCCGTCCAGCGGGCCGTCGACGAGCTCTCAGCGGGGCGGACCACACTGACCATCGCCCACCGCCTGTCCACGGTGCGCGACGCCGACCAGATCGTGGTGCTCGACGCCGGCCGCATCGTGGAACGCGGCACCCACCAGCAGCTGCTCGACCTGAACGGGCGCTACGCGGCCCTGATCCGCCGCGACACCCAGGGCCGCCCGGGCGGCATCGGGGACACGAGGGACACGGGAGACCAGGAGGGCACAGGAGTCACGGGGGGCGAGTCCACGGGCAAGGAGTGGGACACTGCGGACGTCAGCGGCTGACCGGCGGCAGCCGGCTCAGCCGGCCCGGAGCACCAGGAGGTCCTCCTCCACCGTCGTGCCCCGCCCGTGGGCGTAGCCGCTGCCCTCTCCGTAGTGAACGAAGCCGCAGCGCAGCAGCACCCGCAGCGAGCCGGTGTTGCCCTTGGCGACCCGCGCGTACAGCGGACGCTCCCGGTACTGCTCCAGCAGCGCCGACAGGGCAGTGGTCGCCACCCCGAGCCCCCAGTACTCGCGGGCGATCCAGTAGGTGACCTCACGCTCCTCCGGCGGCCCGAAGACCATGAGGTGCCCGGCCACCCGCCCGTCGCACAGGACGGTGCGCTTCACCACGTCGTCGGCGGCGAGGATCCGGGCGAACCGGGCCAGGTACGCCTCCCGGTCGTCGGGGTCCGCAACCGTGAACGCGGCCATGTGGACGGCGTCGGGGTCGCGCTGGTGCTCGTAGAACACCTCGGCGCCGGCCGGCTCCACCTCACGCAGCGTCACGTCGGTCATCGCAGCCGGCCCTCGGCCCGCAGGTCGTCGAAGACCAGCCGGTCGACCGGCGCGGTGCGCTCCCGGTCCGCGAAACCGAGCCAGTCCAGTTCCTCGATCTCACCGCTGGGCACGGGGGTGCCCCGGTACTTGGCGGTGTAGCAGGCCATCCGGACCGTGGCCCCGTCGCCGTGCCCGTCGGCGGGCGCCTCGTACGTGCCGTAGTGGCGGGCGCTGTCCGGCAGCAGGACCACCGTCAGCTCCTCCTCGGCCTCACGGAGAAGCGTCTGCACGTCGCTCTCGCCGGGGTGGCGCTTGCCGCCCGGGATGTAGAACAGCTCCCGGCCGCGCGAGCGGGTTCCCAGGACGCGGCCTTCGCGCAGCAGGATCCAGGCGACGGTGTCGATGACGTCCGGCAATGCCGTGCTCCTTCTTCCGGGCGAGCCGCCGAGATGCCGCCCGGGCTGTGCACGGGCAGCCGTCCGGCCCTGGTGGACCGCCCATCCTGCCACGCGCCCCCGCAAGGGCCCTCCGCGGTCACCACGGCTCCACACGACTCAGCAGGACCATGCGCTCCGTCTCGTGCCCCGCACACCGGGCGGGCCGCAGCACGGGGGAGTGGCAGCCCGGGACGGCTCAGCGCCGGGCGAGGCGAATGGGGTTGCTGGGGCGCAGCTCGGGCGGGAAGACGCAGAACTCGTTGCCCTCCGGGTCGGCCAGCACGTCCCACTCGGTGGTCTCGCTGCGGCGCCTGACCAGCGTGGCCCCCAGCTCCAGAAGCTCGTCGCGATCGCCCCACACGTCGAGGTGCATGCGGTTCTTGACCGTCTTCGTCTCCGCCACCGGGTTGAGCCAGATGAGGGGGCCATGGCCGCGCGGGTCGTGGATCGCCACCGGCCACTCCGGTCGCGGCGGCTCAGCGCCTTCCGGTGTGACGCGCCTGGTGTAGCCCAACGCGGAGCACCACCAGTCGGCGAGCGCCTGGTGGTCGACGGCGTCCAGGGCCAGGTCCTTGAAGCGTGCGGGCATGTACGGATTTTACCGGCGGCGCACCCGGGCCGCACCCGCCTCGCGCCGGCGACCGCGGCCTCAGAGGTTCTTGACCTCGAACGGGTCGTGCTCGGTGAGCAGCTTGTCCATCCTGGCCTTGTCGACCCGCGTGGACACCTCCATCAGCTCCTGCCGGTCCCGCACGCACTTGGCGAGGGTGAACGAGGAGGACACCAGGAAGAGCACACCGAGGGCCATGAACCCCCGCTCCCATGGCCCGAGCGGCATGTAGGCGACGCCGAGTCCGACGGCGACCAGGGAGAGACCGAACGAGACGACGGCCTGGAGGAAGAAGGCCGCCGTGGTGGGGCGCTGCACCGGATTTGTCATGACCCCAAGGTGGCCGAGCGCGGTCGCCCGCACATGAGTACCGGTACTCAACCGGCGGGGGTGCGGTGCGGGTCCGCCGCGCCCCCCCCGGTACCGCCCGGACGGCACCGTCCGTAGCCGCCCGGCGCCCTCACCGAACGGTCCGCCGCAGGTGGCAGCGGTCGCCGGGCTGCGCGGACCCCGCTGTGGTCCGGACCTGGAGGCGGCCCGGCCGCCTCGGACGCCCGGCGCCGGAGGGGCGGAGGCCAGGCGTGCCGGGAGATGTCACGGCCGGTGTCCGAACCCTTGCCGGATCCTGATCCCGCAGGCATTGACGTCTATGCGGAGGCTGGCGTTCACTCCTCTCCACGTGGCCGCGACGTGCGGCCCCACAGGAAGCGATACACCCATGTGGTACTTGAGGCGTGCCCTGGTGGGCACGGTGACGCTGGCGATGGCCACCGTGCTCGCGGCGTGCGGGCAGGTCGAGAGCGGGAGCGGAAAGTCGATCGGTCTGCTGCTCCCGGAGAAGACCACTGCCCGCTATGAGGCTTTCGACCGCCCGGCGATGGAAGCGAAGGTGAAGGAGCTGTGCTCGGAGTGCGGCTTCGAGTACGCCAACGCGGAGGACGACGCCACCCAGCAGAAGCAGCAGTTCGACGCGATGCTCGAGAAGGACGTCGACGTGATCGTGCTCGACCCGGTCGACGCCACCACCACCGCGTCCTGGGTCGAGGAGGCGGACAAGCAGGGTGTGCCCGTGATCGCCTACGACCGGCTCGCCCAGGGCGACATCGTTGCCTACGTCTCCTATGACAACTTCCGGGTCGGCCACCTCCAGGGCACCGCCGTGCTGGAGGCGCTGGGCGACGAGGCCGACAACGCCCGCGTCGTCATGATCAACGGTTCGCCCAGCGACCCCAACTCGGCCGACTTCAAGGCCGGCGCGCACGAGGCGCTCGACAAGGAGGTGACCGTCGTCTTCGAGGAGGACATCGAGGGCTGGGATCCGAAGGTGGCCGCCCGGAACATGACGACCGCGATCAAGTCGCTGGGCCCGAACGGCTTCGATGCCGTCTACTCCGCCAACGACGGCATGGCGGCGGGCGTCATCAGCGCACTGGACTCCGCGAACATCACCGACGTGCCGGTCGGCGGCCAGGACGCCGAACTGGCGGGATTGCAGCGCATCGTGGCGGGGGAGCAGGCGTTCACCGTCTACAAGCCGCTCGTGCCGCTGGCGGAGACGGCCGCGGAGATCGCCGTCCGGTTGATAAACGACAAGTTCTTCCAGATCCTCGCCCCGCACCTGGTGAACAGCCCGACACACGAGGACATCCCGAGCGCGCAGCTGGAACCCGTCACGGTGACGGCCGAGAACCTCGGGGACACGGTCGTCGAGGACGGCTTCTACTCCGTGGACGAGATCTGCACGGAGGACTACGCCAAGGAGTGCGCCGAACTCGGCATCACCAACGGCGGCTGACCGTGCCGGGCCGAGGACCGGCCAGACTGTGCTCGCCCCGTCCCCGTTCGCGGGCCGGATACGGAGCCGTTGCCGCGAACAGGGACGACCGGGTTCGCCGACGCCCGGAGCGGGACGCGGCGCCCCGGGCGTCGGGCCCCGGAGCGGGGGCGAGCCGGACCG
>NZ_BAAHCA010000172.1:0-7311 GCF_054776295.1 Streptomyces sparsus | reverse complement strand
AGCGGTGCTCCTGGACGACGGGCGGACCCTCTGCGTACGGATCCAGGCCGGTGGGTCCGGTACGCGGGTGAGCGTGGTGCTCACCCCGCAGGGCGCGCTCGGGCCCGCCGCGCAGGCACCGGCCGAGGGGCTGACCCCGGCCTGCGTGCGGGTCGGGGCGATCACCGTCCCGCCGGGCGGTGGAGCGCTGGTACACGCGCTCGGAGCCGGCGGAGGGCAAGTGGGCGGCACCGTCTACCTGGTGACCGACACCGGAATGAAGTACCGGGTCGGCACGGAGAAGGCGGCCACCGCGCTCGGATACACCGCGAGCGCGGCCGAGGCGCTGCCGGCTCCGCTGCTGGCGATGCTGCCGACCGGCCCGGACCTGACGCCCCGGGCGGCGGCGACCGGGCGCGCCGTGACCACCGCGGCCGAGTGCGATCCGAAATGACGGGCCACCGGAAAGAAAGGGCGTACGGAAGGTGAATTCCCGGGGCGGCGTCGCCAATAAGGCAAGGCAGAACAGAAAAGTCCCCCACCTTTCGTTGCTGCCTCAACTTTCCATTGTCTAAGTTCGTCTGACACGACATCAACAGGTGTCGACATCATCAGGAGGTGCTGTCCATGGCGGGCATGCAGCAGTCGGAAGCACGCGCCACACAGAACGGTGTGACCGCTCTGGAGCAGGCGTTCACCGGTATCCAGCGCAGCCGGCAGGACGTCGAGAACATGAAGTTCAACCTCGCCTCCGGCCTCAAGGGATCGGACGGCAAGGCCTACCAGGACCTGCTGAAGCAGTGGGACGACCAGGCCGAGATCATCTCCCGCAACGTCCGGGAGATGGTCGACACGCTCAACGAGACGCTCCGGACCCAGGGCATGACCCAGGGATCGTCCAACGAGTCCATCAACCAGGCCTACACCCAGTCGCAGTCGATCTTCGACGCGCTGAAGGGCTGACCCCGCACCGCTGGGCCCCCGAATTACCCCACCCCTTGTGAAACGAGGCCGGACATGAGTGATTTCAGCGACGGTTACATCTATGTCGACTACTCCCACATGCAGAACGCCGCCGACGACATGGTCCAGCAGACCAAGGCGATAGCGAGCATTCTCGTGAACCTGGACGCCGAACTGCAGGAGCTCAAGAACACCTGGGAGGGCGAGGACCGCCGGGTGTACTCGGAGAAGCAGGCGGCCTGGAACTCGGCCGTGGACGCCATGAAGACCCTGCTCGCCAGCCACTCGGCGCTGCTCACCGATGTCTCGGGCAGCTACCAGTACAGCGAGAAGTCCCTGACCCAGCTCTGGGAAGGCGTCCGCGTCGGCCGCTGACCGCGCGGTACGTCTCCACGGGCGGCTGCCCCCGGTGCGGGCTGCGGCGGCCGCCGCCCCCATGTTCTGTCCCTGTCCCCACGGCACCAGGAGGTATCGGCATGGCGCAGGGTGCGCCCGTGAACCTTGACAAGGCCTGGCTGGAGAACTTCCTCAGCCAGGACATCAAGGGTTTCTCGGAGGAGATTCGGAAGATCCAGGGCGACGGGACGGACGCACCCGCGCTCTCCAACCTGCTGCCGGAGGGGGAGCGCCCGGCGGACACCCTGGCCGGGGCGGCCGTGCCTCTGACGATCGGCGGCATGAACAAGGACGACCTCACCAACGGGCAGCGCCTCAACAAGGCGGTGGTCGACATGATCACCGAGATCGTCACGATCCTCGACGAGCAGAAGACCCTCTTCAGCAGTATCGAGGAAGGTCTGGAGAGCACGATCGAGGAACTCTTCAAGACGCAGGGGAACAACCTGGAGAAGATCGACGGTCAGAAACTGCTGGACATCTTCTCGGACGTCGACGATGTGCTCGGCGGAGGCAATGGCGAGGACGACTGATCATGGCCGACGACAACGTCAAGCCGCTCACCTCGGCCAACGACTCCTGGCAGCAGGCGGTCATGCTCTTCACCGGATACAAGGCGCCCGCGCGCGACACCCTCTTCACCAGCCTCATCGGCAACGAGGGAATTCCGCAGATGAAGGTGGAGATCAGCAGGCAGAACTCCGTGACGTACGTCGACGTGGACGACCTCAACTGGATGGTGGAGAACTCCGGCTGGCGCATCGAGAACACGGACTTCGTGATCCCCTTCTACGCGACCAGCGGTGACACGGCGTCCACGGGTGACCAGGTCTCGATGTACAAGGCCCGTTTCACCCTGCTCGGCAACAAGGGCAACGACGGCCCGCCGGCCGGCGGCGTGGTGGAGGGCGGCGAGTTCAAGAGTCAGTACGACGACCACCTCGGCCTGTCGGGGGACAAGGCGACCTGGAGCACCGAGGACCTCACGCAGTACAGCTACGGCACGGGCCGGGCGCTGGAGGCGCTGCTGTACAAGGACCAGGGCACACACGGCTTCGCCTGGAACGGCGTGGACGTACCGAACGACCAGGCCGTCTCGCTGGGGTCCTTCGACACGGCGGCGGCGTCCTTCGACCGGGTGGCGCAGTTCTTCGTCGCGCGCAGCAAGGCCGTGGAGGAGTGGGAGAGCAGGCTCGGGGCCGAGCAAAACGAGGCGTGGCGGGGACAGGCCGCCGGCGTCTTCTGGAACCTCGTCCACACACTCGGCAAGCAGTACGCCGGCTACGCGAAGGACATGCGGCCGGCGGACACGACCGGGTCCCTCCAGGGCGACGAGATCCGCCAGGCGAAGACGGACTTCCGTGACGCGGTGGTCGAACTGCACCGTCGGTGGATGGACTGGGAACTCTATATGGGGAACCCGCTGCGATGGCTTCACGACCTGCTGAAGGAAATAGCCGACCACGTCTGGCACAACAACATCAAGCAGATCACCTACGAGGTGAACAGCACGGGCGGGCAGTACCCGTCCTACTACACGACCTATCACACGACGGGTTCGTTCGACCAGAACGCGACACGTCTGGGTAAATCCGATGCCTTCGGTAATCTCACGGAACTCTCGACGTGGAAGAAGGTCGGGGAAAGGGCTATCGAGAACTGGCAGGCGTCGGTGATCGAGAACCTGGTGGACCCCGCCGACGAGGCGATCCGCCTGGTGCACAACAGTTGGAGCACCAAGAACTTCGACCTCGGGTCCATCAGGACCAGGGGCGGCGACGACCTCGCGTCCCAGCACGCCGAGGACCAGGCGGCCAAGGACAAGGCCGAGGCGGAGGCCGCGGCGGCTGAGGCGGCGAAGAAGCAGGACGAGTTCATGCAGTGGCAGAAGGACCAGGCGGCCGCCGCCGCAGCCGCTGCCGCTGCAGCCAAGGCCGAGCAGGAGGCCAAGGAGAAGGCAGCCAAGGCCGAGCAGGAAGCGAAGGAGAAGGCAGCCAAGGCCGAGCAGGAGGCCAAGGAGAAGGCAGCCAAGGAGGAACAGGACCGGCGCGACGCGGAGGCCGCGGCCAAGCAGGCCGAGCAGGAGGCGAAGCAGGAGGCGAAGGAGAAGGAGCAGGAAGCCAAGCAGGCGGAACAGGAGGCGAAGCAGGAGGCCAAGGAAGCCGAGCTGGAGGCGAAGCAGGAGGAGAGGGAGAAGGAGCAGGAGGCCAAGCAGGCGGAACAGGAGGCGAAGCAGGAGGCCAAGGAGGCCGAACAGAAGGCCGAGCAGGAGCGGTTGCGGGCCGAGCAGGAAGCCAAGCAGGCCGAGCAGGAGCAGAAGCAGCAGGAGGCCCAGGCCCGTCAGGAGCAGATGCAGCTTCTGCAGATGAACCAGGCGAAGACCGAACAGGAGCGGGCCAGGAAGGCGCAGGAGGAGCAGCAGGCCGAGGCCGAGGCGAAGCAGGAGGCCAAGGAGGCCGAGCTGGAGGCGAAGCAGGAGGAGAGGGAGAAGGAGCAGGAGGCCAAGCAGGCGGAACAGGAGGCGAAGCAGGAGGCCAAGGAGGCCGAACAGAAGGCCGAGCAGGAGCGGTTGCAGGCCGAGCAGGAAGCCAAGCAGGCGGAGCAAGAAGCCAAGCAGGAGGCCAGGCAGGCCGAGCAGGAGGCGAAGCAGGCCGAGAAGGAGAAGGAAGCCGAGGCCGCGCAGGAGGCGGCGCGCAAGGAGGCCGAGCAGCGGCAGGCCGAGCAGGAGCAGCGGCAGTTGGTCCAGCAGAAGGAGCGCGAGGAGGCCCAGGCGCAGGCTCAGGCCGCCTACGACGAGCAGCGGAAGCAGGTGCTGGGTGGCGGATCACTCAACGGTGACCGCCCGGAAGGCGTCTCGCTCGACCGTGGCTCGCTTGACCCGGGTTCGCTGGGTGGCGGATCGCTCAACAGCGGCCGTCTCGACGGTGGCACACCCGACGGCGGTGCGGCGGCCCGTGACGCACTGAACAGGATCTCGGGTGACCCTGGAGTGATCGGCGGCGGGTCACTGAACCGCGGCGATCTCATCGGCGGCTCCCTCGGCGCTGACGACCTCACGTCCCTGCCGCCCACCACCATCAGCGGTCCCGTCTACCAGGGCGACGGTCTCCCCGGCCCCGACGGCGGCGTCACGCACCTGGACAGGGACGGCCGGGTGGTCACGGGCTACCCCGACGGCAGCAGCACGGTCATCGACCCGGACAACCGCACCGCGACGATCACCCGGCCGGACGGCACGTCCATGACCGGCCCCCTGAACACCGGCGACATCCTGCCGAACCCCGACGGGAGCCTGTCCCACCTGGACGGCGAGGGCCGCCTCGTCACGGAGTTCCCCGACGGCAGCACCTCGGTCCTGAACCCCGACACGGGCGCCACGACGTACACGCGCCCGGACGGTACGACGACTTCCGGTTACCTCAACGGCGGCACCGGCAGCCCGATCTCCGGGTACGACAGCTCCTCGTACGGCTCCGGGCTCCCCTACGAGGAGGAGCTGTACGACGAGTTGCCCTACGCGTCTCCGTTCGACCGTGCGGCGGCCGCCTCGGCGGCCGGGAGCACCTCCGTGCCGACGATCGGTACCCCGCTGAACACCGGTTCGCTGCCCGGCTCCTCACTCGGCGGTTCCACGCCGTCGGCGGGCACGCCCATGAGTGGCATGCCTATGGGCGGTATGCCCATGGGGGGTATGCCCATGGGCGGACAGGGCGGTGGTCAAGGCGGGCAGGGCACGTCCGAGCGCATCCGCAACGTGATCGACGGCGGTCAGGTCGTCAGCAACCGCCGGAGCAGGGGCGGTGCGGGCCCGACGGCGATGAGCCGGGCGCCCGACGAGGCCCCGATCGCCCTGCCGAGGAACGCCACCACCACCAGCGGCATGCCCATGGTCCCGCCCCCGGGCGGTGGCGCTCCGGCCCGGCCGCAGACGGAGAGCGGCGACCGCGCGAGGGACGCGTGGATCCAGGAGGAAGAGGACGTCTGGGGTACGGACGAGGGAGGCGCGCCCGCCGTGATCGGACGATGACGCCGGGGGACCCGCGCGAGCCCATGGAGCAGCGCGTGGCCAAGGCGATGGCGGAACTCCAGGCGGTCGAGGCCGCTGTCGCCAGGGCGGAGGAGGACCTGCGCGCCGCCTCGCACACCGTGCGCTCGCGCGACCGCACGGTCGAGGTGACCGTCGGTCCGCAGGGCGAGCTGACGGGGCTGCGCTTCCTGGACGGCCGGTACCGCTCCATGCCGGCCGGCCAGCTCGCCGCCTCGGTGCTGGAGGCCGCGGACCAGGGGCGCGCGGAGATGGCGCACCGGGTGCGGGAGATCTTCGAGCCGCTGACCCGCCCCAGCGGTGTGGCCCCGGAGTTCGGCGGGTTCGACGTCGACTGGGACCGCGTCCTCGGCCCCGCGTACGAGGGCGCGGCGGGCCGCGGGGGGCGCTCGGCGAGCGACCGGCTGCGGGACGAGATCCACGACGACTCCGACGACGGACGGCCGGGCACACGAAAGGGAGGCCGGGCATGAGCGGGCTGTACGAGGCGGACCCGGGCGGTCTGCGGCGCAGCATCGAGGAGATGAAGAACCTCCCCGCCCTGGCCAAGCAGATGGGCGAGGACTTCCGGCGCCAGGAGAACGACTACACGGAATGGCCGGGCTGGACGGACGACTTCGCCCATCAGGTACGCCCGAAGTACGAGGAGAACAACAGGTACTGCACCGACATCGCCCAGGGCCTGTACGAGGCACTGGACGCCCTGGTCTCGGCGACGCTCACCAACCTGGAGAACATCGAGGGCACCCGGAGCGACACCACCGAACAGATCCAGGCCCACCAGCGGAGGACGGACGAGGCGCTCCAGGACGACGGCGGGCAGGGGAAGCGCTGAGTGCAGGAGATCAATTTCCCCGAGGACGTCAGGAAGATGCTCTGGATCCTGCTCGGCGAGATGCCGTTGCAGGCCAGGGAGAACCTGGCGTGGGACAGCCGTGCCCTCTACCTCGACCTGGGGAAGCGGGTCCTCGAACTGCGCGACGCCGTCCAGGAGTCCGTGCAGAACGCCGGCCGTGCGCTGCCGGAGAACGTCGCGCGCGGTTACGTCCAGGGGCTGTCCCTGCTGACGGACGACGGGGGGATCAACCGGCTCCAGGCGCTCGTCCGCCAGCTCGACGACATGGCGGACGGCCAGATCGACTACTCGATGAAGATCCAGGAGTCGAAGTGGGAGATCATCGCCGAGATCGTCATGCTCCTGATCGAGCTGGCCTTCCTGGCGGCGATGGCCTTCTTCACGGGCGGAACCTCGATCTCGCAGATGGCGCTGGCCCGGGCCCGCAGCCGGCTGGCGCTGCTGATGATCATCGACCGGCTGCTGCGGATGACCCACATCGCGCCCGCGCTCAGCGGGGCCTTCACCGAGGCGATCCAGATTCTGACGGTCAAGCTCTCCCAGATCGCGTTCAACCCGCCGGCCCGTAAGCCGGACGGCATCGACTGGGGTGACGTCGGCAAGGCGGCGGCGGTCGGAGCGTTCGGCGGCCTCTTCGAGAGCTTCGGCGGGCACTTCTCGAACAAGTTCAAGAACTGGCTCGACAAGGGCGGGGACCACTTCGACAACCCGGACTTCGTCGACATCCCCAAGCCCAACCCGTTTGTGAGCAAGGCACTCAACGACGCCTACGACGTCCCGGCGGTCTTCGTCGTCTCGGGACTCAGCGAGACGCTCGCGGAGGTGCTGGTCACCGGACTCTTCGACGGGAACTGGGAGTTCAAGTGGGAGACGTTCGTCGGGTCCGGGACCAGCGGGGTGTTCGGGATGTACGCGGAGTCCGCGGTCGGGGGAGGGGCGCTGTGGCTGAACAACAAGGTCTTCGCCCCGCCGGTGGGGCCGGACTCGCTCAACGACCTGCCGCGCACGGGGGGCACGGGCGGCACGGGCGGTGACGACGGGCCGGTGCGGACGGTGCCGCCCGGCGGCCCTG
>NZ_BAAHCA010000171.1:0-7323 GCF_054776295.1 Streptomyces sparsus | reverse complement strand
GTGCGGCCGTCGTCGGCCAGCACCCGGCCGAGGAACCGCTTCCGGGAGGCAGCCACCAGCATCGGCAGCGCCAGCTCACCGCGCAGCCGGTCCAGCGACGCGACGAGGGCCAGGTCGTGCTCGGCCTGCTTGGCGAAGCCCAGGCCCGGGTCGACGATGAGCCGTTCCGGGCCGATGCCGCCGGCCACCGCCCGCGCCACGCCCTCCCGCAGCTCCGCCAGCACCTCGGCCACCACGTCCGTGTAGACGGCCCGGTCGTTCATGTCCACCGACTGCCCGCGCCAGTGCATGACCACGTAGGGCACCCCGGCGGCGGCGACCGTCGGCACCATCCGGGCGTCGGCCCGGCCGCCGCTGACGTCGTTGACGAGCCGCGCGCCCGCCGCGACCGCCTGCTCGGCCACCGACGCCCGCATGGTGTCCACGCTGACGACGACGCCCTCCCCGGCCAGGCCCCTGACGACGGGCACCACCCGCCGGAGCTCCTCGGCCTCGTCGACCCTGGTGGCGCCCGGCCGGGTCGACTCACCGCCGACGTCCACCAGGTCGGCGCCCTCGGAGACGAGGTCGAGGCCGCGCTTGACGGCGGTGGTGGTGTCGAACCACTGGCCGCCGTCGGAGAAGGAGTCCGGGGTCACGTTCACCACGCCCATGACCGCGCACCGGTCCAGGGCCGGCAGTCCGGGGACCTGGGGGCGAAGGTCGGGCTGCGTGCTCATGGGCTCCAGCGTAGGCGCTCCGCGCCGGGCCGGACGCACCGCGCACGCCCTGGAAAGCCGGGCGGGGGCGCGGGACCGGGGTGTCAGCGGGACAGGATCAGGCTGAGCGCCTCGGAGCGGGTGGTGGCGTCCCGCAGCTGCCCCCGGACCGCGGACGTGGTGGTCTTGGCGCCCGGCTTGCGCACCCCGCGCAGCGACATGCACATGTGCTCGCACTCGATGACGACGATGACACCGCGCGGCTCCAGGATGCGGGTCAGCGAGTCGGCGATCTGCGTGGTCAGCCGCTCCTGGACCTGCGGGCGGCGGGCGAACACCTCCACCAGCCGGGCCAGCTTGGACAGCCCGGTGATCTTGCCGCTGGTCGCCGGGATGTAGCCGACGTGCGCGACGCCGTGGAAGGGCAGCAGGTGGTGCTCGCAGGTGGAGACCACCTCGATGTCCTTGACCAGCACCATCTCGTCGTGGCCGAGGTCGAACGTCGTCGTCAGCACGTCCTCGGGCCGCTGCCGCAACCCGGCGAACAGCTCCCGGTAGGCACGGGAGACTCGCGCCGGGGTCTCCCGCAGGCCTTCGCGGTCCGGGTCCTCACCGACCGCTATGAGCAGCTCGCGAACGGCGTTCTCCGCCCGCTTCTCGTCGTACTCGCCGATCTGGCCTTCGCCGTCGAGCGTCACCGGGTCGGTCATGGATTGCCTCGTTCCTCGCACGTGTGCACGGAAAAAGCCGCGCCCCTCAGGTTAAATCCCTGGGGGCGCGGCCGATATTCCGGTACTGCTGTGAGCTGGGCCTCGTCGGCGCCGTCGGCTCCGCAGGTCAGCTGTCGCGCGGCTCCGGCTCGGCGACCGTCTCGGTCGGGCCGATCTCCCGGCCCTTCTCCAGCGTCGGTGTGCCGTTGGTGAGCGCCAGCTCCTTCGGGGAGGAGACGGGCGGCCGGGTGGAGGGGGTGCGCCGGGCCGATCCCGTCCACGCCGGGCGGGCCGGGCGCTTCACGATGGACCGGAAGATCTCGGCGATCTCCTCCTTGTTGAGCGTCTCCTTCTCGAGCAGCTCCAGGACGAGGTTGTCGAGCACGTCGCGGTTCTCGACCAGGATCTCCCAGGCCTCGTTGTGCGCGGTCTCGATCAGCTTCTTGACCTCTTCGTCCACCAGCCCGGCGACCTCTTCCGAGTAGTCGCGCTGGTGGCCCATCTCCTTGCCCAGGAAGGGCTCGGACTGGTCGGAGCCGAACTTGATCGCGCCCAGCCGCTCCGTCATGCCGTACTGCGTGACCATCGCCCGCGCGGTGGCCGTCGCCTTCTCGATGTCGTTGGCGGCGCCGGTGGTCGGGTCGTGGAAGACCAGTTCCTCGGCCGCCCGGCCGCCCAGCATGTAGGCGAGCTGGTCGAGCATCTCGTTGCGCGTGGTGGAGTACTTGTCCTCCTCCGGCAGCACCATCGTGTAACCCAGGGCGCGGCCCCGGGACAGGATGGTGATCTTGTGCACCGGGTCGGAGTTCGGTGAGGCCGCCGCGACCAGGGCGTGTCCGCCCTCGTGGTACGCGGTGATCTTCTTCTCCTTGTCGCTCATGATCCGGGTCCGCTTCTGCGGTCCCGCCACCACCCGGTCGATGGCCTCTTCCAGGAAGTGGTTGTCGATGAGCTTGGCGTTGGACCGGGCGGCCAGCAGCGCGGCCTCGTTGAGCACGTTGTTGAGGTCGGCGCCGGTGAAGCCCGGGGTGCGGCGCGCCACGGCCGACAGGTCGACGTCCGGGGCGACCGGCTTGCCCTTCTGGTGGACCTTGAGGATCTCCAGCCGGCCCTGCATGTCCGGGCGGTCGACGGCGATCTGCCGGTCGAAGCGGCCCGGGCGCAGCAGCGCCGGGTCGAGGATGTCGGGACGGTTGGTGGCGGCGATGAGAATGACGCCGCCCTTGACGTCGAACCCGTCCATCTCGACGAGCAGCTGGTTCAGCGTCTGCTCGCGCTCGTCGTGACCGCCGCCCATGCCGGCGCCGCGGTGCCGGCCGACGGCGTCGATCTCGTCGACGAAGACGATCGCCGGGGCGTTCGCCTTGGCCTGCTCGAAGAGGTCGCGGACCCGGCTGGCGCCGACACCGACGAACATCTCCACGAAGTCCGAACCGGAGATCGAGTAGAACGGCACTCCGGCCTCACCCGCGACCGCACGGGCCAGCAGGGTCTTGCCGGTGCCGGGCGGGCCGTAGAGCAGCACGCCCTTGGGGATCTTGGCGCCGACGGCCTGGAACTTGGCGGGCTCCTGGAGGAACTCCTTGATCTCGTGGAGCTCCTCGACGGCCTCGTCGGAACCCGCGACGTCGGAGAAGGTGGTCTTCGGGGTGTCCTTGGTGATCAGCTTCGCCTTGGACTTGCCGAAGTTCATCACCCGCGAGCCGCCGCCCTGCATCTGGTTCATCAGAAACAGGAAGACCACGATGATGAGCAGGAACGGGAGCAGGGAGAGCAGCATGCCGACGAACGGATTCTGCTTCTCCGGCGAGACGGTGTAGCCGTCCCGCAGCTGCTTGTCCTGGAACTTGGACTGCAGGGTCGTGGCGAGCTCCGAGCCCTGGTCGTCGATGTAGCTCGCCTTGATCTTGTCACTGTCGTTGATCTTGACGCCGTCCTTGAGCTCGACCTCGATGGTCTGCTCGTCACCGGTCGTCAGTTTCGCGGACTTGACCTTGTTCTCGTTGATCGCCTGAACGACCTGGCCGGTGTCCACTGTCTTGAAGCCCTCGGATGACCCGACGACCTGCATCAACACGACCACGGCGAGGACGGCCAGCACGATCCACATGACCGGCCCACGGAAGTATCGCTTCACGTCCATCCACACGAGGCGTAAACGCCCCGTCCCTCCTGCCATAGTGAGTTGAAAAGACCGACCTTCGGACGGTACCCCAGCATTGTCGCCCGCCGCCGCCGGGCGCGGTCAACTGTCCGGGCTTCTGCTGCTCCAACGGCGGGAACCGGCCGGATGTTCCCGGGAGTCCCCGCCGCCGGGGCCGCGCGGCGGTCTCAGCCGCCGTAGACGTGCGGGGCGAGCGTGCCGACGAACGGCAGATTGCGGTACTTCTCGGCGTAGTCGAGCCCGTAGCCCACGACGAACTCGTTGGGGATGTCGAAGCCGACCCACTTCACGTCGATGTCCACCTTGGCCGCGTCCGGCTTGCGCAGCAGGGTGCAGACGTTGAGCGAGGCGGGCTCGCGGGAGCCGAGGTTGGACAGCAGCCAGGACAGCGTCAGACCGGAGTCGATGATGTCCTCGACGATCAGGACGTCGCGGCCCTTGATGTCGGTGTCCAGGTCCTTCAGGATGCGGACCACCCCGGAGGACTGGGTGCCGGCGCCGTAGGAGGACACCGCCATCCAGTCCATGGTCACCGGGGTGGACAGTGCCCGCGCCAGGTCCGCCATCACCATCACGGCGCCCTTCAGCACCCCGACGAGCAGCAGGTCACGGCCCGCGTATTCCGCGTCGATCTTCGCGGCCAGCTCGGCCAGCTTCGCGTCGATCTCTTCTTTGGTGATGAGCACCGAACTGAGGTCGGCGCCCATGTCCTTGTCGTCCACCGTGCTGCTCTCGCTAGTCGCTCGGATGTGCGCTCAGATGTCACTCTGCCGAATGACCAGTGTGCCACCCCTCCGGAGGGCTTCCACGCGCCCGGGCAGGTTGATGGCCCGCTGCCCCCGCCAACCGGTGACCAGGCGGTCGGTCTCCTCGATGTGCCGGGCGAACAGCGAGCCCGCCGGAGCGCCCGCGGAGATGGCGGCCCGGCGCAGTACCCGACGGCGGACGGCCGGGGGCAGCGCGTGGAGCCGGGCCACGTCGAGCGTGTGGCCGGCCCGGGTCGTGTGCGCCTGGTCGTCCTCGGTGGCCGGTTCGGGGACGAGGCTCACGGTGCGCATCGCCTCGGCGGCCCAGGCGTCGAGCGCGTCGGCGTCGTCGCGGGAGAGCTGGGCGGTACGGGCGAGGGCTTCGATGACGCCCTTGCCGAGCGCCTTCTCCAGGGTGGGCATGGCCTCGTGCCGGACCCGGGAGCGGGTGTACGCCGGGTCGGCGTTGTGCGGGTCGTCCCACACCGGCAGCGACTGGACCATGCAGGCCTTGCGGGTGGTCTGCCGGTCCACGGTGAGGAACGGGCGGCGGTACCGGCGCTCGGCGCCGGGGCGGCCGGTGAGCGAGCCGGAGACGGCGGCCATGCCGGAGAGCGAGCGGGTGCCGGAGCCGCGGGCCAGGCCGAGCAAAACGGTTTCCGCCTGGTCGTCGCGGGTGTGGCCGAGCATCACGGCGGCGGCGCCGTACCGGTCGGCGACCTCGTCGAGTGCGGCGTAGCGGGCGTCGCGGGCCGCGGCCTCGGGGCCCGCGCCCCTGCCGATCGCCACCGTGACGGCCTCCACGGGGGCGAGGCCGAGCGCGGTGAGCCGGTCGGCGACGTCGAGCGCGCGCAGGTCGGAGCCGGGTTGCAGCTGGTGGTCGACGGTGACGGCGCCGGCCCGCACCTCAAGCCGGGCGGCTTCGAAGGCGAGCGCGGAGGCGAGGGCCATGGAGTCGGCGCCGCCGGAGCAGGCGACCAGTACCAGCGGTCGGCTGTCGGTGGCGGGGCCGGCCGTGTCGGTGGCGGGGGAACCGGCGGGGGGCGGGGGCGTCGCCGCGCCCTGGGCGCCGACGGTCAGTCCGGCCCGGGCGGGTGCGCTGAGGGCTTCGCTGGGGACTTCGCTGAGGATCTCGTGGAGTACGCGGCGGACCGCCAGGCGTATCGCGGCGACCGCGGGGTGAGGACCCATGTCCGTTTCACTTCCTCGGGGGGAACGACCGGTTGAACTCGATGGACGGGTGGCAGGGGCGGGGCGCAGCGGGACGAGGGCGGCAGTCGGCCGTGGTCAGGGGTGCCGGGGCACCGCGAACCGCATTCCGCACCTCGTCACGCTGCTGTCACGCTGAGTGCGTCGATGGTGACAGAGACGCGCCATTCCTCCGAGCATTGCACGCGGCCAGGGCCCCTCACGGTCCCTCGGACGGGTGATTCACGGGTCGATTCGGCTCATGATTCGGCTTTCCGGTGCACCCTCGCCACCCAGTCCGCCGGTTTGGCGATCTCCGCCTTCGTGGGAAGTGTGTTCGGGGAGGTCCACACCCGGTTGAAGCCGTCCATGCCGACCTCGTCGACCACGGCCCGCACGAACCGCTCGCCGTCCCGGTACTGCCGCAGCTTCGCGTCCAGCCCGAGGACCTTGCGCAACACCTGGTCGAGGCGGCCTGCGCCGCTCTGCCGCCGCTTCTGGAACTTCTCCCGGATCTCCGCGACGGACGGCACGACCTGCGGCCCGACCCCGTCCATCACGTAGTCGGCGTGGCCCTCCAGCAGCGACATCACCGCGGTGAGCCGTCCCAGGATGTCCCGCTGGGCGGGCGTCTGCACGAGGTCGACGAAACTGCGGCCCTCGTCCGACGCGTCGTCCGTGCCGCCGTCGCCGTCACCGTCGCCGCGGCTGCCGGTCGCCGCCTGCGCGGCCTTGCGCAGCCGCTCCACCAGCGTCGTGGGGTCGAGTTCCGTCTCGCCGAGGAAGGACTGGATCTCACCGCGCAGGTGGTCGCGCAGCCACGGAACGGCCGTGAACTGGGTGCGGTGGGTCTCCTCGTGCAGGCTCACCCACAGCCGGAAGTCGTGCGGGTCGACGTCCAGCTCCCGCTCGACGTGCACGATGTTGGGCGCCACCAGCAGCAGCCGCCCACCGCCCCGGCCCGGCCCGGCGGGCAGCTCGCGGGTGGCCGGGGCGAACGTCTCGTACTGCCCGAGGACCCGGGACGCCATGAACGACAGCAGCATGCCCAGCTCCACGCCGGTCACCTTGCCGCCCACCGCGCCGAACACCAGGCCGGCGGGCGAGGAGCCGCGGCGCTCCCGCATCCGGTCCATCAGCGGCGCCAGCAGCTCCTGGAAGCCGGCCGCGTTGGCCTTGATCCAGCCCGCCCGGTCCACCACCAGGACCGGGGTGTCACCCATCTCCGGAGCGGGGGTCATCCGGGTGAAGCCGTGCACGTGCTCCTCGGAGGAGACCGCGTGCCGCCGCAGTTCGGCGACCACGGCCCGGGCCTCCTCGGGCGTGACCTCGGGCCCCGACCGCACGAGCCGGGTCGCGGTCGTGACCGCGAGATTCCAGTCGACCATCTCCATACCACCGAAGCTCGTCATGACTTCACGGTACGGGTTCGGCCCGGGAGCACACAGCCGTACGCCGCTCACCGGGCCCCCGACCGGGCGCGCGGCGCCCGGGTCAGCGGCAGCCGCAGCCGGCGACGGTGGCGGCCAGCCGGTCCAGGACGGCCTGGGCGCCGTACGGGTCGGTCGTCCCGGTGGTGAGGAACGCGAAGGCCAGCAGCCGGCCGTCGGCGTCCACCACCGTGCCGGCCAGCGAGTTCACCCCGGTGAGCGTGCCGGTCTTGGCCCGCACCAGGCCGGCGCCCGCGGCGGACTCCGCGGAGGCGTACCGGCGGCCCAGCGTTCCGTTGAACCCGGCGACGGGCAGCCCGGTCAGCAGCGGGCGCAGCTCGGGGTGCTCCGGGTCGGCGGCCTCGGCCAGCAGGGCGGTGAGGAACC
>NZ_BAAHCA010000170.1:0-7380 GCF_054776295.1 Streptomyces sparsus | reverse complement strand
CCGGCCGGGGCTGCCGGTGCGCCGGACGATCGCGGGAAACCGCAGGTCAGGCGAGTGAGTTCGGCCTTCCTTGCTGGCGGCGTGCGAGCCGCGGGGCGTAGGTTCGACATGTACGGCCGGTCGGCAGCCACGTCCCGGCCGCGCGGCCGAGGCGAAGGGAGGTCGACCGGATGTCCACACCGCCACACGGTTCCGCTCCCGGCACACCCTCACCGGCGGAGGGTGCGGCAGCGGCCGCCCCGCACCGGGCCGACCACCGTCACCGCGACGTCAACGGGGGCTGGCTGCGCCCGACGGTGTTCGGCGCGATGGACGGCCTGGTCTCCAACACGGCCCTCATCGCCGGAGTCGCGGGCGGCGCCGTCGCCCCGCAGACCCTGGTACTCACCGGACTGGCCGGACTGGCGGCCGGAGCGTTCTCGATGGCCGCGGGGGAGTACACCTCGGTGGCCTCGCAGCGGGAGCTGGTCCAGGCGGAGCTGGAGGTGGAGCGCCGGGAGCTGGCAGGGGACCCGGCGGGCGAGCAGCGGGAGCTGGCCGCCCGCTTCGAGTCCCGCGGTGTGGAGCCGGGGGTCGCCGCCGCGGTGGCGGAGCAGTTGTCGAGGGATCCGGCCCAGGCGCTGGAGATCCATGCCAGGGACGAGCTGGGCGTCGCTCCCGGGGACCTGCCCTCGCCGCTGCTGGCGGCGGGTTCGTCGTTCGCCGCCTTCGCGGGCGGCGCGCTGCTGCCGCTGGTGCCCTATCTGCTGGGGTCCACTGTGCTCTGGCCGGCGCTGGTGCTGGCGCTGCTCGGCCTCTTCCTGTGCGGCGCGGCCGTGTCGAAGGTCACCGCCCGTTCGTGGTGGTACAGCGGGCTCCGGCAGTTCATCCTGGGAGGCGCGGCCGCCGCACTGACCTACGGGCTGGGCTCGGTGCTGGGTTCCGCGATCGGCTGACCGCACGCGGTGACGGCTGTTACCGGAGGGTTTCAGTTCGGTTGCCACGGGGCAGAAGCGATAAGCGCTATGGGCAACGACGCCCGTCAGCCGTTCGGGTGCCTTACGGCATTGCCTCCGTACCCACCCTTTTCCCGTCGCCGGACCCTGCCGGGCGTCCGCATGGTGGACTCAAGTATCCACTTCTCGGGAAGCTACCCATCATGTAACCTGCACGAAAATTTTTGATCTGCAGAGGGCCAACGTCGTCCCTCGGCACTTGCACCTTGCCACGACGACGACGGGAGAGCCGATGCGTGCAGCGTCTATGGCGGCCCACCCTGCCAAGCAGGGGTTGTACGACCCCCGGAACGAACACGACGCCTGTGGCGTCGGCTTCGTGGCCACTCTGACCGGTGAGCCGAGCCACCTGCTCGTGGAGCAGGCCCTCACCGTGCTGCGCAACCTGGAGCACCGCGGCGCCACCGGCTCCGAGCCGGACTCCGGCGACGGCGCGGGCATCCTGCTGCAGGTCCCCGACGCCTTCCTGCGCGAGTCGGTCTCCTTCGAGCTCCCCGAGGCGGGCGGCTACGCCGTCGGTATCGGTTTCCTCCCGGCGGACGAGACGGAGAACGCCGAAGCCGTATCGAAGATCGAGACGCTGGCCGCCGAGGAGGGCCTGCGCGTCCTGGGCTGGCGTGACGTCCCCGTCGCCCCGGAGCTGCTGGGCAACGGCGCTCGCGCCACGATGCCCGCCTTCCGTCAGCTGTTCGTCGCCGACACGGCCGAGGGCGCCGCCGCGCGCACCGGCATCGAACTGGACCGCATCGCCTTCGTGCTGCGCAAGCGCGCCGAACGCGAGGCCGCCACCTACTTCCCCTCGCTGTCGGCGAGGACCCTCGTCTACAAGGGCATGCTCACCACCGGTCAGCTCGAACCCTTCTTCCCCGACCTGTCGGACCGCCGCCTCGCCAGCGCCGTGGCGCTCGTGCACTCGCGTTTCTCCACCAACACGTTCCCCAGCTGGCCGCTGGCACACCCCTACCGTTTCGTCGCCCACAACGGTGAGATCAACACCGTCAAGGGCAACCGGAACTGGATGCGGGCCCGCGAGTCGCAGCTCGCCACCGAGCTGTTCGGCAGTGGCGATTTGGAGCGGATCTTCCCGATCTGCACCCCCGACGCCTCCGACTCGGCGTCCTTCGACGAGGTGCTGGAGCTGCTCCACCTGGGCGGCCGGTCCCTGCCGCACTCGGTGCTGATGATGGTCCCCGAGGCGTGGGAGAACCACGACTCGATGGACCCGGCCCGCCGCGCCTTCTACCAGTACCACTCCATGATGATGGAGCCCTGGGACGGCCCGGCCTGCGTGACCTTCACGGACGGCGTCCAGGTCGGCGCGGTCCTCGACCGCAACGGTCTGCGCCCCGGCCGCTACTGGGTGACCGACGACGGCCTGGTCGTGCTCGGGTCCGAGGTCGGCGTGCTCGACATCGACCCGGCCAAGGTCGTCCGCAAGGGCCGGCTCCAGCCCGGTCGGATGTTCCTCGTGGACACCGCCGAGCACCGCATCATCGAGGACGACGAGATCAAGTCCGCGCTCGCCGCCGAGCTGCCCTACCAGGACTGGCTCAACGCCGGCCTCACCGAGCTCGCCGAGCTGCCCGAGCGTGAGCACATCGTGCACACCCACGCCTCCGTCACCCGCCGCCAGCAGACCTTCGGCTACACCGAGGAGGAGCTGCGCATCCTCGTCGCGCCGATGGCCAGGACAGGCGGCGAGCCGATCGGCTCGATGGGCACCGACTCGCCCATCGCCGCCCTCTCGGAGCGCCCGCGGCTGCTGTTCGACTACTTCACGCAGCTGTTCGCGCAGGTCACCAACCCGCCGCTGGACGCCATCCGCGAGGAGCTCGTCACCTCCCTGCACTCCTCGCTCGGCCCGCAGGGCAACCTGCTCCAGCCGACGGCCGCGGCCTGCCGCAGTGTGAACCTGCCGTTCCCGGTGATCGACAACGACGAGCTGGCCAAGCTCATCCACATCAACGCCGACGGCGACCGGCCGGGCATGACGTCCGCCACCCTCTCCGGGCTGTACCGGGTGAGCGGCGGCGGTGCCGCGCTCGCCGCCCGGATCGACGAGATCTGCACCGAGGTGGACGCCGCCATCGCCGGCGGCGCCCGCATGATCGTGCTGTCCGA
The DNA here is from genome assembly GCF_054776295.1 of Streptomyces sparsus. Classification (NCBI taxonomy): domain Bacteria; kingdom Bacillati; phylum Actinomycetota; class Actinomycetes; order Kitasatosporales; family Streptomycetaceae; genus Streptomyces; species Streptomyces sparsus. Next base: position 4,264 of record NZ_BAAHCA010000170.1, on the reverse strand, counting down.
CCGGCACTCCGACGCCGAGCACGCGCCGATCCCCTCGCTGCTGCTCACGTCCGCCGTGCACCACCACCTCATCCGCACCAAGCAGCGCAGCCAGGTCGGTCTGCTGGTGGAGGCCGGTGACGTCCGCGAGGTCCACCACGTCGCGCTGCTCATCGGCTACGGCGCCGCCGCGGTCAACCCGTACCTGGCGATGGAGTCCGTCGAGGACCTCGTCCGGGCCGGCACCTTCCTGCCCGCGGACACCGACCCGGACGCCGCGATCAGGAACCTGATCAAGGCACTCGGCAAGGGCGTGCTGAAGGTGATGTCCAAGATGGGCATCTCCACCGTGGCGTCCTACCGCGGCGCGCAGGTCTTCGAGGCGGTCGGCCTGGAGGAGTCCTTCGTGGACACCTACTTCCACGGCACCACCACCAAGATCGGCGGCGCGGGCCTCGACGTCGTCGCCAAGGAGGTCGCGGCCCGGCACGCCAAGGCCTACCCGGCCACCGGCATCGCCTCGGCACACCGCGACCTGGAGATCGGCGGCGAGTACCAGTGGCGCCGCGAGGGCGAACCGCACCTGTTCGACCCGGACACGGTGTTCCGCCTCCAGCACTCCACCCGCGAGCGCCGCTACGACATCTTCAAGCAGTACACCGGGCGGGTCGACGAGCAGTCGCAGCGGCTGATGACGCTGCGCGGCCTGTTCCAGTTCAAGGACGGCGAGCGGCAGCCGATCCCGATCGACGAGGTCGAGCCGGTCTCCGAGATCGTCAAGCGGTTCTCCACCGGCGCGATGAGCTACGGCTCCATCTCGCAGGAGGCGCACGAGACGCTCGCCATCGCCATGAACCAGCTGGGCGGCAAGTCCAACACCGGCGAGGGCGGCGAGGACCCGGAGCGGCTCTACGACCCGGCCCGCAGGTCGTCCATCAAGCAGGTGGCGTCCGGCCGGTTCGGCGTGACCAGCGAGTACCTGGTGAACGCCGACGACATCCAGATCAAGATGGCGCAGGGCGCCAAGCCCGGTGAGGGCGGCCAGCTGCCCGGCCACAAGGTCTACCCCTGGGTCGCCAGGACCCGGCACTCCACGCCGGGCGTCGGCCTCATCTCACCGCCGCCGCACCACGACATCTACTCCATCGAGGACCTCGCCCAGCTCATCCACGACCTGAAGAACGCCAACCCCAAGGCGCGCATCCACGTCAAGCTGGTGTCCGAGGTCGGCGTCGGCACCGTCGCCGCCGGCGTCTCCAAGGCGCACGCCGACGTGGTGCTCATCTCCGGGCACGACGGCGGCACCGGCGCCTCCCCGCTGACCTCGCTCAAGCACGCGGGCGGCCCCTGGGAGCTGGGCCTCGCCGAGACCCAGCAGACGCTGCTGCTCAACGGCCTGCGGGACCGCATCGTCGTGCAGACCGACGGCCAGCTCAAGACCGGCCGGGACGTGATCATCGCGGCGCTGCTCGGCGCCGAGGAGTTCGGTTTCGCGACCGCGCCGCTGGTCGTCTCCGGCTGCGTCATGATGCGCGTCTGCCACCTGGACACCTGCCCGGTCGGCATCGCCACCCAGAACCCGGTGCTGCGCGAGCGCTACAACGGCAAGGCCGAGCACGTGGTGAACTTCTTCGAGTTCGTCGCCGAGGAGGTCCGCGAGCTGCTCGCCGAGCTGGGTTTCCGCACGCTGGACGAGGCCATCGGCCGCGTCGAGCTGCTCGACACCTCCCGCGCGGTCGACCACTGGAAGGCCCAGGGCCTCGACCTGGCCCCGCTGCTGCACCTTCCGGAGCTGCCCGAGGGCGCGGTCCGGCACCAGGTGGTGGAGCAGGACCACGGCCTCACCAAGGCGCTCGACAACCAGCTGATCAAGCTGGCGGCGGACGCGCTCGCCGCGGACACCGTCGAGGACGCCCGCCCGGTCCGCGCCCAGGTGGCCATCCGCAACATCAACCGGACCGTCGGCACCATGCTGGGCCACGAGGTGACCCGGAAGTTCGGCGGCGCCGGACTTCCGGACGACACCATCGACATCACCTTCACCGGCTCCGCGGGCCAGTCGTTCGGCGCGTTCGTGCCGCGCGGCGTGACCCTGCGGCTGGAGGGCGACGCCAACGACTACGTCGGCAAGGGCCTCTCCGGCGGCCGGATCGTGGTCCGCCCGGACCGGGCCGCCGACCACCTCGCCGAGTACTCCACCATCGCCGGCAACACCCTCGCCTACGGCGCCACCGGCGGGGAGATGTTCCTGCGCGGCCGGGTCGGCGAGCGGTTCTGCGTCCGCAACTCCGGCGCGACCGTCGTCTCCGAAGGCGTCGGCGACCACGGTTGCGAGTACATGACGGGCGGCCGGGCAGTGGTGCTCGGTGAGACGGGGCGCAACTTCGCCGCGGGCATGTCGGGCGGCATCGCCTACGTCATCGACCTCGACCCCGACAACGTCAACCGGGAGCTGGTACCGGCCGTCGGCAAGCTGGACGCCGACGACCAGCAGTGGCTGCACGACGCCGTGCGCCGCCACCACGAGGAGACCGGCTCCACCGTGGCCCAGGCCCTGCTCGCTGACTGGGGCGCGGCACTGCCGCGCTTCAGCAAGGTCGTGCCGGCCACCTACCAGGCAGTGCTCGCCGCCAAGGACGCCGCCGAGCGAGCGGGACTCAGCGAGTCCGAGACCCACGAGAAGATGATGGAGGCGGCGATCAATGGCTGACCCCAAGGGCTTCCTGACCACCGGCCGCGAGGTCGCGCCGACGCGACCGGTCGAAGAGCGGGTCAAGGACTGGAACGAGGTCTACGTCCCCGGCGCGCTGCTGCCGATCATCAGCAAGCAGGCCGGGCGCTGCATGGACTGCGGCATCCCGTTCTGCCACAACGGGTGCCCGCTGGGCAATCTCATCCCGGAGTGGAACGACTACGCCTACCGCGAGGACTGGCAGGCCGCCAGCGAGCGGCTGCACGCCACGAACAACTTCCCCGAGTTCACCGGGCGGCTGTGCCCGGCGCCGTGCGAGTCGGCGTGCGTGCTGGGCATCAACCAGCCCGCGGTGACCATCAAGAACGTCGAGGTCACCATCATCGACAAGGCGTGGGACGCCGGGGACGTCACGCCGCAGCCGCCGGAGCGGCTGTCCGGCAAGACGGTCGCGGTGATCGGCTCCGGCCCCGCCGGACTGGCCGCCGCCCAGCAGCTCACCCGGGCCGGCCACACCGTCGCCGTCTACGAACGCGCGGACCGGGTCGGCGGCCTGCTGCGCTACGGCATTCCCGAGTTCAAGATGGAGAAGCGGCACATCAACCGCCGCATCGAGCAGATGCGCGCGGAGGGCACCAAGTTCCGCACCGGTGTGGAGATCGGCCGGGACGTCGACGCGGCGAAGCTGCGCAAGCGCTACGACGCCGTGGTCATCGCCGCGGGCTCCACCACCGCCCGCGACCTGCCGGTCCCCGGGCGGGAGCTGAACGGCGTGATGCAGGCGATGGAGTACCTGCCGCTGGCCAACAAGGTGCAGGAGGGCGACTTCGTGACGTCGCCGGTCTCCGCCGAGGGCAAGCACGTCGTGGTCATCGGCGGCGGCGACACCGGCGCCGACTGCGTGGGCACCGCCCACCGCCAGGGCGCCGCGTCCGTCACCCAGTTGGAGATCATGCCGCGGCCGGGCGAGGAGCGGGCCGCCAACCAGCCGTGGCCGACGTTCCCGATGCTGTACAAGGTCACCTCGGCGCACGAGGAGGGCGGCGAGCGGGTCTACTCCGTCTCCACCACCCACTTCGAGGGCGACGAGGACGGCAACGTCCAGTGGCTGCACCTGGTCGAGGTCGAGTTCTCCGGCGGCAAGCTGGAGCAGAAGCCCGGCACCGAGCGCCGCATCCCGGCCCAACTGGTGACGCTCGCGATGGGCTTCACCGGCATCGACCGCGAGAACGGCCTGGTGGAGCAGTTCGGGCTCGGCCTGGACGAGCGCGGCAACGTCGCCCGCGACGCCGACTACGCGACCAACGTCGACGGTGTGTTCGTCGCCGGTGACGCCGGTCGCGGCCAGTCGCTGATCGTCTGGGCGATCGCCGAGGGCCGCTCCGCAGCCCGCGGTGTCGACCGCTACCTGACGGGCGCCAGCCTGCTGCCCGCCCCCGTCAAGCCGACGGACCGCGCGCTGACGGTCTGACGGCCGCGAAAGGCCACGGTGTTCCGGCGGCGCACGCCGCCGGGGCCCGTCCCGAATGTCCCGTACAACGGCGTGCGGACAACGCCGCGGTGTTCGCCCTCACCCCCGACCGAGGGCGGGCA
>NZ_BAAHCA010000169.1:1534-7395 GCF_054776295.1 Streptomyces sparsus | reverse complement strand
CTGCGGCGACCCGGCCTCCGCCGGCACCGGCGGCGGCCGGCCCCCGGTGGGCGGTCGAACAATTCGCGACGAACGGTAACGGTTCCACTGCGGCATGTGATGTGCTGGACGCAGCATCCGGGGGAACGCGGGGCCGACGGGAGGGGCACACCAGGTGGGGACGGAGCAGATCCGGCGCTGGGAGTCGGGAGCACTGGCGCATGCCGTGACGGATCCGTTCGGTCAGGGCCCGCTGCCCTGGTTACGCGGCAGTGAGCACTACTTCGAGAACGGCCGGGTCGTGCCCTGGTACGTCGACCGGGCCGACTTCGCCGAGGGTGGTGTGCAGACGGCCCCCGGCCCGGGCGGCCGCGTCCTGCCGGCCCAGCGGGCCGGCGCGGGTTCGTCCCGGACGGCCGACGACGTGCGGTGCCAGATCAAGGGCTTCACCTCCACCGGCGCGGTGGCGCCCGGCGAGTCCATCGACTTCCGCGTCACCGTCAACCCGCCGCAGCCGTTCAGCGTGGACGTCTACCGCATCGGCCACTACGCGGGTGAGGGCGCCACCAAGATCACCACGAGCCCCCGGCTGTCGGGTATCGTGCAGCCGGAGCCGCTCGCCGCCGACCGCACGGTCTCCTGCCACCACTGGTGGCTGTCGTGGCGGCTCCAGGTGCCCGAGTACTGGAATCCCGGCGCGCACGTCGCCGTGCTCACCACCGCCGACGGCTACCGCTCGCACATCCCCTTCACCGTCCGGGACATGCGCAGCGCCGACCTGCTGCTGGTCGTCCCCGACATCACCTGGCAGGCGTACAACCTCTTCCCGGAGGACGGGCGCAGCGGCGCCAGCCTCTACCACGCCTGGGACGACGAGGGCCGGCTGCTGGGCGAGGAGGACGCCGCCACCACGGTCTCCTTCGACCGCCCGTACGCCGGCTCAGGGCTGCCGTTGCACGTGGGACACGTGTACGACTTCATCCGGTGGGCGGAGCGCTACGGCTACGACCTGTCCTACGCCGACACCCGCGACCTGCACGCCGGCCGGATCGATCCCACGCGGTACCGCGGCCTGGTGTTCGCCGGGCACGACGAGTACTGGTCGGTGCCGATGCGGCGGGCCGTCGAGCGGGCCAGGGACGGCGGTACCGCGCTGGTCTTTCTCTCCGCCAACACCATGTACTGGCAGGTGGAGCTGAGTTCGCTGCCGTCCGGGGAACCGGACCGGCTGCTGACCTGCCGCAAGCGGCGCGGCCCCGGCCGGCCCGCGCTCTGGCGGGACCAGGGCCGTCCCGAGCAGCAGCTGCTGGGCATCCAGTACGCGGGCCAGGTGCCGTCGCCGCATCCGCTGGTCGTGCGCAACGCCGACCACTGGCTGTGGGACGCCACCGGCGCCGGTGAGGGCGACGAGCTGCCCGGGCTCGTCGCCGGTGAGGCGGACCGCTACTTCCCGCGGACGTCGCTGCCGGCCCACACCCGCCGCATCCTGCTCGCGCACTCCCCGTACCAGGACCGGGCGGGGGCGCGCCGGCACCAGGAGACGTCGCTGTACCGGGCGCCGAGCGGTGCGCTGGTCTTCTGCTCGGGCACTTTCGCCTGGTCACCGGCGTTGGACCGGCCCGGCCACGTGGATCCGCGGGTGCAGCGCGCGACGGCGAACCTGCTGGACCGCATCTGCAAGCGGGATTGACCCCGGCGGGCCGTCCTTTCCTGGGTAGGCGAGAATCGGAGAACTCTGCCCAGACCTGATGGAGGACCCGTGTCCGGATTCGTCGAGAAGCCCGAGCCCGTGCAGGTGCCCGGTCTGGTGCACCTGCACACCGGCAAGGTGCGCGACCTGTACCGGAACGAGGCCGGCGACCTGGTGATGGTGGCCAGCGACCGCATCTCGGCCTACGACTGGGTGCTGCCGACCGAGATCCCGGACAAGGGCCGGGTGCTCACCCAGCTCTCGCTGTGGTGGTTCGACCAGCTCAACGACCTGGTGCCGCACCACGTGCTGTCCACGGAGGTGCCGCCGGGCGCCCCGGCGGACTGGGCGGGCCGGGTGACGGTGTGCCGTTCGCTGCGCATGCTGCCGGTGGAGTGCGTCGCACGCGGCTACCTGACGGGTTCCGGCCTGGCCGAGTACCAGCAGACCCGCACGGTCTGCGGTCTGGCGCTGCCGGAGGGCCTGGTGGACGGTTCGGAGCTGCCCGCGCCGATCTTCACGCCGGCCACCAAGGCCGACGTCGGGGAGCACGACGAGAACGTGCCCTACGAGGAGGTCGCCCGGCAGGTGGGCGCGGAGACGGCGGCCCAGCTGCGGCAGTCGACGCTCGCCGTGTACAGCCGGGCCCGGGAGACCGCCCGGCAGCGCGGCATCGTGCTGGCCGACACGAAGTTCGAGTTCGGGGTGTCGGAGGAGAACCCGGAGGGCCTGGTGCTGGCCGACGAGGTGCTGACCCCCGACTCCTCGCGCTTCTGGCCGGCCGAGGAGTGGGAGCCGGGCCGGCCCCAGCCGTCGTTCGACAAGCAGTTCGTGCGGGACTGGCTGACGGGCCCGGACTCCGGCTGGGACCGCGCGGCCGACACTCCGCCGCCGCCGCTGCCGGACGAGGTCGTCGAGCGGACGCGCCAGAAGTACGTCGAGGCCTACGAGCGGCTCACCGGCACGCCGTGGAACGGCTGACGCCCCGCACCTGACGCCCGGGAGCAGGGCCTTCGGCCCCGGGCGTCAGGGCCCGGCCTCTCGGGCCCGACCCCTCAGGCCCCGGCGGCGGCGAGGTCGCGTATCAGGGTCAGCGAGTGGCCGTTGTAGTCGGCGATCACCCGTTCGGCCGTGGCGGCGTCCTGCCGCTCTATGGCGTCGGCGAGATCGAGGTGCCCTGCCCAGAGCAGGCCGCGCAACTGGCCCTGGGCGCGGAGGTGCGGCACGGCGAACACCCAGCAGTGGACGCGGACCCGGTCCAGGAAGTCGGAGATGTAGGGGTTGCCGACGAGTTCGCCGGTCTCCCGCCAGAAGCGCAGGTCGTAGGCGATGAGGACGTCCAGGTCGCCGGCGAGTGCCGCCCGCCGGGAGGCTTCGGCGCGTCGCCGGATGGACGCCACCCGGTCCGCGTAGGAGGCGGGGGCCGGGCGGGCCGCCGAGGTGCGGAACACGCCTTCGATGATCAGCGTCCGGGCTTCGACCATGGCGGTGAAGTCCGCCAGGGTGAACCGGTGCACGCTGAAGCCGCGGTGCTGGTCGGAGTCGAGCAGGCCCTGGGCGGTGAGGTCGACGAGCGCCTCGCGCACCGGGGTGGCCGAGACGCCGTACTGCTCGGCGATCTCCTTGACGGTGAACTGCCTTCCCGCCGGCAGGCGCCCGGCCAGCACCTCGTCCCGCAGAGCGTCCGCGATCTGTTGGCGCAAGGTGCTGCGGGTGATGGCGGGGGCCATGGGAGCGTTCTCCTTCGTGGGGGCTTCGGCCACCCTAGGACAGGTTCTCCCCGGCACCACCCCCTGAACATCGGCTCCGCCGGCCGGGGCCCGCCGGAGGTGCGACCCGGCGGGCGGGCGGACGTCAGCCGGCGGTGTACGCGTCCGTGACGGTGAGCGCCTCGTCGAGCGCGGCGAGGCCCTCCTTCGCCTCGGCCTCGCTGATGGTGCACGGCGGCACCACGTGGGTGCGGTTCATGTTCACGAAGGGCCACACGCCGCGCTGCTTGCAGGCCGCGGTGAACTCGGCCATCGGCTGGTTGTCGGCGCCGGAGGCGTTGTACGGCACGAGCGGCTCCCGCGTCTCGCGGTCCCGGACGAGTTCGAGGGCCCAGAACACGCCGAGGCCGCGGACCTCACCGACCGAGGGGTGGCGGCGGGCGAGTTCGCGCAGGCCGGGCCCGAGCACCCGCTCGCCGATCATGGCGGCGTTCTCCACGATGCCCTCGTCGGCCATGGCGTTGAGAGTCGCCACGACCGAGGCGCAGGCCAGGGGGTGACCGGAGTAGGTGAGCCCGCCGGGGTAGGGGCGCTGCCGGAAGTCGGCGGCGATGCGCTCGGAGATGGCCACCCCGCCCAGCGGCACGTAACCGGAGTTGACGCCCTTGGCGAAGGTCACCAGGTCGGGGACCACGTCGAAGTGGTCGAGCGCGAACCAGGCACCGGTGCGCCCGAAGCCGGCCATCACCTCGTCGAGGATGAAGACGATGCCGTGCCGGTCGCAGATCTCCCGCACGCCCTGGAGGTAACCGGGCGGCGGCACCAGGATGCCGGCGCCGCCGACGACGGTCTCCAGGATGATCGCGGCGATCGTCTGCGGCCCCTCGAACAGGACCGTCTGTTCGAGGTGGGCGAGGGCGCGTTCGCACTCCTGCTGCTCGCTGTCGGCGTGGAAGGGCGACCGGTAGGGGTAGGGGCCCCAGAAGTGCACCACGCCGGCCGTCCCGGTGTCCGACGGCCAGCGCCGCGGGTCGCCGGTCAGGTTGATGGCCGCGGCGGTGGCGCCGTGGTAGGAGCGGTACGCGCTGAGCAGCTTGGGGCGGCCGGTGTGCAGCCGGGCCAGCCGCACGGCGTTCTCGACCGCCTCGGCGCCGCCGTTGGTGAAGAAGATCTTGTCGAGGTCCCCGGGCGTCCGGGCGGCGATCAGGCGGGCGGCCTCCGAGCGGACGTCCACGGCGAAGCCGGGTGCGACCGTGCACATGCGGCCGGCCTGCTCCTGGATCGCGGCGACCACCTTGGGGTGCTGGTGGCCGATGTTGGCGTTGACCAGCTGCGAGGAGAAGTCGAGGTAGCGGTTGCCGTCGTAGTCCCAGAAGTAGGAGCCGGCGGCCCGCTCGACCGGCAGCGGGTCGATGAGCTGCTGCGCGGACCAGGAGTGGAAGACGTGCGCCCGGTCGGCCTCCTTCACCGCTTCCTTCGCCGCTGCCCGGGTGGCGGTTCCCGGCTGCGTTCCGGTGCCCGCCGACGCGTCGGCCACGGCCCGCGCGGAGGTGTCCGCCGGCGCCGCCACGGCTTCTCGGGACTGACGGTCGGGGCCGCTGGGGTGGGTGCTCATGGGTTTCCTCATCACTCGCCGCTCCGGAGTCTCAGCGTAAGCCTCGAACGTGGTCCACGAACCCGAGACATTGACAGCATGTTGCCATTAGGACAGGATACTGTCATCATCACTCGTTCGAGGAGCAGCCATGAACAGCGTCCGCACCGTGCACGTCGCCCTCTACGACACCCTCGCCGACTGGGAGATCGGGCTGGTCACGCCGTACCTGCGCAAGAACGGCTGCCGCGTGGTGACGGTCGCCGAACAGACCGGGCCGGTCACCACGATGGGCGGCCTGCGTGTGCTGCCCGACCTCACCCTCGCCGCGCTGCGGCCCGCGGACAGCGCGCTGCTGATCGTGCCCGGCGCCGAGGACCATCAGCGCCGGATCTCCCCGTTCGCCGCGAAGGCCCGCGAGTTCCTCGCCGCCGGAGTGCCCGTCGCCGCCATCTGCGGGGGCGCCGCCGCGCTGGCCGCCGAAGGACTGCTGGACGACCGCGACCACACCGCCGCGGTGCCGGAGGCGCTGGCCGCCACCGGCTACGCGGGCGGCAGCCACTACCGCGAGGCCGACGCGGTCACCGACGGCGACGTCATCACCGCCGGGCCCACCGAACCAGTGGCCTTCGCCCGGGAGATCCTCGCCCGGCTGGAACTGCTGGACGCCGAGGTGCTCGACGCCTGGTTCCGGCTGTACGCGCACTCCGACGTCAGCGCCTACGGCACGGCCATGGCCGCCGAGGGCAGCGGGCAGCCGGCGTGACGGGCGAGCAGGGAGGGACGGGCGAGTGCGGAGGCAGAGCATGACGGGCGAGCAGGGTGAGCGCGGGGAGCAGGGTGAGCGCGGGGAGCAGGGTGAGCGCGGGGAGCAGGGTGAGCGCGGGGA
>NZ_BAAHCA010000169.1:0-1436 GCF_054776295.1 Streptomyces sparsus | reverse complement strand
GAGCAGGGAGGGACGGGCGAGCGCGGGGAGCGGAGCGGGCAGGAGCTGTTGAGCCGGGCCGCGGTGACCTCGTTCCGGCTCAACGGCCAATTCCTCACCGTCGCCGAGCAGCTGTCCCGGCCCGTCGGACTCACGGCCGCCCGGTGGCAGGTACTCGGCGCCGTACTGCGCGAACCGCTGCCGGTGGCGGCCGTCGCCCGCGCCATGGGCATCACCCGGCAGAGCGTGCAGCGCATCGCCGACCTGCTGGTGGAGGGCGGCCTGGCCCGGTACGAACCGAACCCGGCCCACCGGAGGGCGAAGCTGCTGGCACCCACGGAGTCCGGCATGGCAGCCGTCCGTCGCATCGATCCGGCACACGCCGACTTCGCCGCCCGGCTGACGGACGCAGCCGGCGGCGAGCAGCGCCTCACCGAGCTGGTCACCGCGGCCGAACAGCTCGCCGCCCTGCTCGACACCCTCACGGAGTGACAACTCGCCGGTTCCGGCACCCGGTTGCCGCCGCTACCGCCTCGCTCCTCGTGCGGACACCTGCGTCGCGTGTGGCCGCCCGCCGGGTTCGCACAGGCCGACCCGGCTCGAACTGCTGACCGTTATCCTCGGTGACCAGGGGGACACGGCGAGGAGTCGGGGGCTCGGGGGCCATGGAGGAACTGCGCGGGGACGATCCGCGACGCGTCGGCGGCTACCGGCTGCTGGGCAGGCTGGGCTACGGCACGGGCGGACACCGCACCTACCTGGGCCGTTCCGAGCACGGCCGGCGGGCGGCACTGGAGGTGTTCCACGCACTCCATGACGAAGCGGCACAGCGAGCCGCCTTCCGGAGCGCCCTGCGCAAGGAGGTGACCGCCGCGCGGAGGCTGACCGGCCGCTGGACGGTGCCCGTGCTGGACGCCGACCCGGAGGCCGACCCGCCGTGGGTGGCGACCGCCTACCGGGCGGGCCCGGCGCTGAGCCACCTGGAGCTGGGCGCGCCGCTGCCCGCCTCGTCGCTGCGTCCGCTCGCCCACGGACTGGCCGGAGCCCTGCGGGAGTTGAGGGACGCGGGACTGCCGTACCGCCCGCTCACCCCGTCCCGCGTGCTGCTGACGCCGGACGGTCCGCGGGTACTGCCCACCCTCGGCCACGCCCGACCCGGCCCGGGCGGGTCGGGAGCACCGGGCGGGTTGTCGTCGCCGAGTGCGCGGGGGCAGGACGGGCCGGACGGCCCGGGCGTCTCGGAGTCCGAGGCGGTGCGCAGCCTGGGCGAGGTCCTGCACTACGCCGCCACCGGACGTCCCCCGCACCGGGAGGCCTCAGCCCGAATCAACGGCACGGCCCAGGGGGACGGCACGGCCCAGGGGGACGGCACGGCCCAGGGGGACGGCACGGCTGCGGCTGCCTCGGCCGGCTCCTCTCCCCCGACGGGCCTGCCGGGGCTCGCGGACGGCGTCCCG
>NZ_BAAHCA010000168.1:0-7399 GCF_054776295.1 Streptomyces sparsus | reverse complement strand
GGCGCGGGGCCGCCGCCGGAACCGTCGGCGAACCGCAGACGGGTCTGCGCGCCGTGCGGCTCGACCCGCTCCGCCCACAGCCGGGCGGTGGAGCCGTCGGACAGCGACACCTGTTCGTCCTCGCGGAGCGGCAGGTACTCGTCGACGACGAGGCCCAGCAGGTCCCGGAAGGCCCCGGGGTGTCCACCGAGCCGTACGTGGTCGTTGACGTCGGCCACGCCGCTGAAGCACCCGACGACGAGGTGGCCTCCGGACCGGACGAAGGCGTGCAGCGCCTCGGCGTCGTCGTCGGCGGTGAGGTAGAGGCTGGGGACGAGGACCGCCCGGTAGGAGGCCAGGTCGGCGCCGGCCGGCACGACGTCGCAGGTGACGCCCGACGACCAGAGGGCCTGGTACCAGTCGTGCACGGCGTCCAGGTACCGGAGGTGGACGGAGGGGCGGGCTTCGAGTTCCAGCGCCCACCACGCCTGCCAGTCGAAGACGAGGGCGACCTCGGCGGACACCGTCGATCCGCGCACCTCGGCGAGGGCGCGCAGGTCCTCGCCGAGGGACGTGACCTCGCCCCAGGTCCGAGTGGAGGTTCCGCCGTGGGGCAGCATCGCGGAGTGCCACTTCTCCGCTCCCGCCCTGGCCTGTCGCCACTGGAAGAACATCACCGCGTCGGCGCCGCGGGCCAGGTGCGTCAGGCTGTTGCGGCGCATCTGGCCGGGCTGCTTGGCGAGGTTGACGGGCTGCCAGTTCACCGCGGACGTGGAGTGCTCCATCAGCATCCACGGGCGGCCCCCGGCCATGCCGCGGGCGAGGTCCGCGTTGAGTGCCAGGCCGATGTGGGCGTCGGGATCGGCCGCGGTGAGGTAGTGGTCCACGGCCACCAGGTCGCACTCGGGGGCGAAGGCGAACCCGTCCACCTTCTTCTCCAGCGTGCCCATCAGGTTGGTGGTGATCGGCGTGCCGGGAACGAGTTCGCGCAGCAGCGCGGTCTCGGCGCGGTGCCGGGACAGCAGCGCGTCCGACGAGAAGCGGCGGTAGTCGAGTGCCTGGGAGGGGTTGCCGAACGCCGGGGTGTCGCGGGGCGGCAGGATCTCCTCCCAGTCGCCGTAGCGCTGGCTCCAGAAGTCCGTGCCCCAGGCGGTGTTGAGGTCTTCCAGGGTGCCGTGCCGCGTGCGCAGCCAGTCCCGGAACGCGGCGGCGCTGGTGTCGCAGTAGCACAGGGCGTTGTGGTTGCCCCACTCGTTGTGGACGTGCCACAGGACCACGGCCGGGTGGGCGGCGTAGCGCTGGGCCATCGCCCGTACCAGCCTGTCGGCGACCCGCGCGTAGTCGGGGCTGCTCGGGCAGAAGACCTGCCGTGAGCCGGGGGAGAGGCGGTTGCCGGCGGAGGTCTGGGGCAGGGCCTGCGGATGGGCCCGGCTGAACCACGGCGGGGGCGCGGCGGTGGGGGTGGCCAGGTCGACGGCGATGCCGTGCGTGTGCAGCAGGTCGAGCACCCGGTCGAGCCACGCCCACTCGTAGTGGCCGGGGCGCGGTTCGATGCGGGACCAGGAGAACACACCGACGGTGACCAGGTTGACGCCTGCCTCACGCATCAGGCGGACGTCCTCGGCCCACACGTGCTCGGGCCACTGCTCGGGGTTGTAGTCGCCCCCGTAGGCGATGCCGCCGAGCCGCCCGGTGACGTGGTCGAGCGCGCGGGAGTCCGGTGCGGAGGTCATCACTTCACCGCCCCGGCGGCCATACCGGCCCGCCAGTAGCGCTGCAGCAGCAGGAAGGTCAGCACGATCGGCACGACCGAGACGAGGGATCCCACGATGGTCAGGGTCTGCAACTGGGGCAGGCGGCTGATCTGGGACTGCCAGGTGAACAGTCCGAGGGTCACCGGGTAGAGCCGCTCGTCCTGCAGCATGACCAGGGGCAGCAGGAAGTTGTTCCAGATGACGACGAACTGGAAGAGGAAGACCGTCACCAGCGCGGGGGCCATCATGCGCAGCGCGACGGTGAAGAAGATCCGCGCCTCCCCGGCGCCGTCCAGGCGGGCGGCCTCGATCACCTCGTCGGGGATGGACGCCGTGGCGAAGATGCGGGAGAGGAAGACGCCGAACGGGCTGACGACGCTGGGCAGGAAGACCGACCAGAACGTGTTGGTGGCGTCGAACTCCGCGAACAGCAGGAACAGCGGCAGCGCGAGCGCGGTCGCGGGAACCAGCACGCCGCCGAGGACCACGGAGAAGACCGCCTCGCGGCCGCGGAACTCGTACGTGGCCAGGGCGTAGCCGGCCATCGCCGCCAGCAGCGTGCCGAGGGACGCGCCGGCACCCGCGTAGGCGAGGCTGTTGAGCAGCCAGCGGCCGAAGACGCCGTCCTGCTGCGCGAAGAGCGCCGAGAGGTTCTCCGCGAAGTGCCAGTCCGAGAGCAGGAGGCCGGGGGTGCCGACCAGGTCGCCCTGCGTCTTGGTCGCGGAGACCAGCAGCCAGTACACCGGCAGCAGCATGTAGCAGGCGACCGCGGTCATGAAGAGCACCGCCGCCACCGAGGACCAGGGAGGACGGCGCGGGCGTGCGGACGCCGCCTGACGTGGAGGGTGGGCTCCCGCGGTGCGGGTCAGTGCACTCATGCGCTCTTCCGTCCGGTGAACTTGAGGAAGCCGAACGACAGCACGAACGTCGCCAGCGCGAGAGTCACCGACATGGCCGCGGCCTCGCTGTAGTTGTCGCCGGCCACCAGGGAGTAGGCGGCGAGGTTGGGGGTGTAGGTGCTGGTCACGCTCGTGGAGATGGCGCGCAGCACCTGGGGTTCGGTGAACAGTTGCAACGTGCCGATGATCGAGAAGACGCCGGTGAGGACGAGAGCGGGCCGGATCACGGGCACCTTGATGCGCAGCGCGACGGTCAGGCCGCCGGCCCCGTCGGCGCGGGCCGCCTCCAGGATGTCGCGGGGCACAGCCTGCAGGGCGGCGTAGATGATCAGCATGTTGTAGCCGGTGTACGTCCAGGTCACGATGTTGCCGATGGACCACAGGATGGTGCCCGGGCCCAGCAGGTCGGGGTCCGTGCCGAGGTCCCGCAGCAGGCCGACGACCGGGGACAGCCTGGGGTCGTAGAGAAAGGCCCACATCAGGGCCGCGACCACACCCGGAATGCCGTAGGGCACGAAGTAGACGAGGCGGAAGAACTTCCTCAGCCGGGCGACGCCGGAGTCGAGGAGCAGTGCGAGGACGAGCGCCAGCAGCAGCATCACCGGGATCTGCACCAGGCCGAAGAGCAGGACCCGGACGACGCTGTCGGTGAACGAGGCGTCGGTGAGGACCTCGCCGTACTGCTCGAAGCCGGCGAAGACGGTGCTGGTGCGCCCGAAGGTGCCGCCGGTGCGTTCGGTCCTGTGCAGGCTCTGCCAGAAGGCGTAGCCGACCGGGACCAGGGTGAAGAGCACGAACGGGATCAGGAACGGGGCGAGAAAGCCCAGTGGTGCGAGGGACCGGCGGCGCGCCCGTCTCCTGCCGGACGACGGGTCCGGCGGTGCCGCCGGTCGCGGCGCGGATGGTGTGTCGAGGGGTGTCACGGAAAGCTCTCAGGGTCGGGCAGCCGTCCGCCGCGGGCGCACCCACCGGGGACGGGCGGACGTGCTCGCGGGGGTGGCTGGTGACGTCGCGTCGCTGCGGGAGGTCAGTTCGCGACGTCGAGGGACTGCTTGCGCAGTGACTCGGCGCTCTTGGCGTCCGCTTCCGCGAGAGTGTCACCGAGGGTGGACTCGCCGGAGATGGCGGCCGACGTCCCGTCGCTGAGGAAGCGGTAGGTGTCGGTCATGGTGGGGCCCCAGGCGAAGTCGGTGTCCACGTTCCGGGACGCCTCGGCGAAGACGTCGAAGATCTTCTGGCCACCGTAGAAGTCCACCGGCTTCTGGAGCGCGGGGAGTTCCAGTCCGGCCTTGGCGGCAGGGTAGAGGCCGCCCTCGCGGTTGAGGATCTCCAGGGCCGCGGGGTCGGAGTTGAGCCACAGGGCGAACTTCGACGCCTCGTGGGGGTGCTCGCTGCCGGCCAGCACGGCGGTGGTGGAGCCGCCCCAGTTACCGGCCGCCGCATCACCCTTCTCCCACTGCGGCATGGGGGCCACGGCCCATTTGCCCGCCGTGCCCTCGGCGTTGTCGCGAATGGTGCTGTAACCCCAGGCGGCGCTGATCCAGGTGACCACTTCCCCGTCGTCCCACGCCTTGTACAGGGCGGGGGAGAAGCCCTGCAGATCGGTGGCGACGAGCTCGTCGTCGATCATCTTCTGCCAGTAGTCCGCCACTTCGCGGCTCTCCGGACGTTCGACGGTCACCTTCCAGGTGTCGCCCTCGCGGTCGAACATCTCGGCGCCGTTCTGCCACAGCAGTCCGGTGAACCAGTTCGGGTCGGTCTGCGAGAAGTGAGTGACGTACTGGTTCTTGCCCGCTGCCTTGATCTTGCGCGCCGCCGCCTCGTACTCGGCCCACGTGGCGGGGGCGGGTATGCCGAGCTTGTCGAAGACGTCCTTGCGGTAGAACAGGGCCATGGGGCCGATGTCCTGGGGGACGGCCCAGACGCCGTCCTCGCCGCCGGCACCGAAGGTGGTCTGGGACCAGGTCCAGTCCGCGAAGTCGGCCTCTGCCCCGGCCACCCCCTCGCACGTCCCGATGTCCCGCAGGCCGCTCTTGAGGCGGAAACTCGCCAGCGAGTCGTACTCGATCTGCCCGAGGTCGGGGGCCTTGTCCGCCTTGAGGGCGTTGGAGAGGTTCTGGTAGGTGCCGGCGTTCCCCGCGGGGGTGGTCTTCAGCTTGACCTGGATGTCCGGGTTCTCGGAGTTCCACAGGGCGACGGCCTTCTCCATGCCCGGCACCCACGACCAGTAGTCCAGCGTCACCTTGCCCTCGCTCGGCTCGCAGGCAGAGGCCTCGGACGCCCCGCCCCCGTCGTCCCCGCCGGCGCAGCCGGTGAGCCCGACCAGGGTCAGTGCGAGCGCCGGGGCCACCAGTCGGCGTGGCGTCGGGTAGCGCTTCTCAACGGCCATGATTCCGCTCCTCGTCCCTGCTTGCCCGCCCCGGCGGAGCGATGGCGGCAACCATCTGGACAGCGGTTCGCGGAAGTCAACAAGACCGCGACGAGCGTTTTGCAGTCGTCACCTGACCGTGACCTTCGGTCGTCGGTCATGGAGCCCTCATAGTGGCTCTGAGCTGCACGTTCGTCCTCGCCGAAAAGTAACGGAGCTTCACCCCTCCCCATCGCGTAATCGATTACGTTACGGTTCGTTCGTCACCCCGCAGACGCGGCACACCGCCCAGGAGGACCGATGACGCTCCCCGCCGCGGCCCTCCGGCCTGCCCGGCGTCACACCGACTCCCGTCCGACGTACCGGGCGGGGATCGCGACGGTGCCGCGCTCCGTCCTGCCGTCGAGCCGCTCCAGGAGCAGCCGGGAGCAGGACTGGCCGACGTCCCTGGCCGGATACCGGATGGTGCTCAGCCGGGGGCGGACCAGCGACGCGAACTCGATGTCGTCATGACCGACCAGCGCCACGTCCCCGGGCACGTCGAGGCCGAGGCGTTCGGCCATCTCCAGCGCCCCCACCGCCGTCACGTCGTTGGCGCAGAACACCGCCTCCGGCGGTCGCCGGTGCCGCATCAGTCGGCCGAAGCCGGCCGCGCCGACCTCCCTGGTGTGTTCCCCGTGGGTGACGAGGTCGGCCGGCAAGGTCAGACCGAGCTGCGCCGCCTCCGCCCGTACCCGTTCCAGCCGCGGGTCGCCACCGGTCGCGTCGCGCGGTCCGGCGATCATCCCGAGGCGCCGCCGGCCGGTCGCGGCGACCCGGCCCAGCAGCTCGCGGACGGCGTCCCGCGAGTCCGGCGTCACCAGGTCGACGTCCCCGAAGGGGAGATCGGCGCTGACCACGGCGGGAATGGCCGCGGCCGACAGCACCTCGAAATCGGACGGCGCCAGGCGGAACGGCGTGATGACGACGCCCGCCAGCCGCTGGCGCACCGCCTCCCGGAGAAAGGTCCGCTCCTCGTGGCGGCGGGCCAGCGTGTTGCACACCACCACGTGGTAGCCCGGGCCGCGCAACGACTCCTGAAGGCCGTGGGCCAACTGCGCGTAGAAGGGGTTCGCGATGTCCGGGACCACCAGCGCGACCAGCATCGACCGTCCGGTGCGCAGGCTCCGCGCGACGGGGTTCAGCGTGAAACCCAGCTCCGCGATCGCGGCCTCCACGGCCTGCCGGGTCTCCGCCGTGACCGGTCGCTTCCCGCTGAGCACGTAGGAAACAGTCGCCGACGAGACCCCCGCGGCGCGTGCCACGTCGCTCATGGTGACCGACTGCCTCACTGTCCTTCTCCCTCTGGTCGGCTGCTGTCGCACCCGATCTTGACGACCGCGCGCCGCGGTCGCCACGAGAGGGGCCTGACCTGCGCGACCATACCGCCCGGCACCCGGGGCCAGGCCCGGCGACAGCCCCTGCCGCCGCCCGCTGCGACCGCCTGACCGTCTGACCGCCCGGTGCGGGCACCACCAGTGAGGAGACGGGCGTGCGACTGGCCCAGTACGATCCGGCCGCCGGCCTGCTGCTGCTGACCGCGGGCCGCTCCTGCTACGCCGTCCGCCTCGATCCGGCCGCTCGCGGCCCGCGTCTCGCCCACTGGGGCGCCCGCATCACCTTCGAGGACGCCCTCGCGCTGCCCCTCGCGGACGGCCCCGACGACAGTTTCGCCGGCCCCTGGGACGGGACGGAGGAGCTCCCCGTCGAAGCCGGCCGCCGCTACGGCCCGCCCGCCGTCACGGTGCGCCTGCCCGACGGCGGCCACCTGCTCGACCCCGTTCCGGACGGGTGCACCCTGCACGAGGAGGACGACCACACGCTGGCCGTCGTCCGGCTGTACGACCGCAACCACCCGCTCGCCTGGGAACTCCACTACACCGTCCGACCGGGCAGCGAGGTCGTCGAACGCCGGGTGCGCTACCGGCACACCGGCGGCCCGCAACACGGCCCGGTCGTCCTCACCCGCTGGTCGTCCGCCCAGTGGACTCTCCCTCACCTGGAGGACTACCGGCTGACCTCCGTGCACGGTGGCTGGAGCACGGAGGGCCGGCTGCGCCGCACCCCCGTGCCCTTCGGCGAGACCACGCTGACCAGCCGTCGCGGCCACACCGGCCACGACGCCGGGCCGTGGGCGGTGCTCGACGACGGCTCCGCCCGCGAGGAGCACGGTGAAACCTGGACCGTGCAACTGGCCACCAGCGGCAGTTGGCGGATGACCGTGTTGCGCACGGCCGACGGCCGCTGCGCGGTGACCGCCGGGGCCGGCCACGAAGGGGTGGAGCGGATCCTCGAACCCGGGGAGAGCCTGCTCACCCCGGTCAGTGCCGCGGCCTGGACGGGCGGCGGCTTCGGCGCGG
>NZ_BAAHCA010000167.1:0-7407 GCF_054776295.1 Streptomyces sparsus | reverse complement strand
GCACCCTGCCCCCGCCGCTCAGGCGGCGTTGCCCGGCGTCTCCTTGCGGAACCGCGGCAGCCGTCCCTGCGGGGTGTCGCCCACCTGCGGCCGGGGAGCGTCGGCGCCTACCTCCGGGCGGGAACCCGCGTCGGTGACCTCCGGGCGGGAGCCGGCGTCGCCTACCGGCGGCGGGTCCCAGTGCCGGAGGGCACCCGACTCGATCTCGATCTGGTCGCTCAGGGCGCCGAGCCCTTCCGCGTCGTACTGCCGGACGCGGTCCTGGGCGGCGAAGCGCAGTGAGTCGGCGGACTGCTTGATGGACTCCACCCGGCGGCGTGCGTCGGGCAGAAGTTCGGCGAGTCTGGCCCGGTCGGGCTCCTGGTCCATGAGCGAGCCGAGTTCACGGTCCACGGTGCGGGCGTGCTCGTGGAGGCGGTCGAGCAACCCGAGGGCCTCGGTCAGCGACGGGTCGTGCTGGGCGGCGGCGGTCAGCGCCCGGCGGGTGCCGTCGATGGAGGAGCGCAGCTCCAGGCGGGCCCGGGCGGCCTGCCCGACGGGGCCGGGCTGCGCGGACTTGACCCGCAGCGTGGTCTCCTCGACGCTTCGCCGCACCTCGCTGCCGGCACGTTCCACGCCTCGTCCCACGGCTCGCGCCGCCTTCACCGCCGCAAGCACGCCGAGCGTGACCGCGCACAGGAAGAACAGGCCGATGAGCACGGCCACAGTTTCCATCCCGGGTGCCCCTTCATCCGTCCGGATCGTCTCTCCAGCGTAGACGCAGCGGGGGCGGTGCGGGTCCCGTCGGACCCGGACCGCCCCCGAACCACTCCCGTAGGGGTCGGATCAGGCCGGCACGATGTTCACCAGCTTGGGTGCCCGGACGATGACCTTGCGGACGCCGGCGCCGCCCAGCGCGGCGACCACGGCGGGCGCGGCCAGCGCCTGGGCCTCCAGGTCGGCTTCGGACACCGTCGGCGGAACCTCCAGCCGGGCCCGTACCTTGCCCTTGACCTGGACGACGCAGGTGACCGTCTCGTCCACCAGGTAGGCCGGGTCGGCAACGGGGAAGTCGTGGTGCACCACGGACTCGGAGTGGCCCAGGATGCGCCACAGCTCCTCCGCGATGTGCGGGGCGAGCGGCGCGATCAGCAGCACCAGGCCCTCGGCTGCGGCCCGCGGCACCTCGGTGAGCTTGGTGACGTGGTTGTTCAGCTCGGTGATCTTGGCGATGGCGGTGTTGAAGCGCAGCCCGGCCATGTCCTGGCGGACCCCTTCGACGGCCTTGTGGAGGGCCCGCAGGGTGGCCTCGTCGGGCTCGTCCTCAATGACCGCCAGCCGGCCGGTGGCCTCGTCGACGACGTTGCGCCACAGCCGCTGGAGCAGCCGGTACTGGCCGACGACGGCCCTGGTGTCCCAGGGGCGCGAGACGTCCAGGGGGCCCATCGCCATCTCGTAGAGCCGCAGGGTGTCCGCCCCGTACTCGGCGCAGATCTCGTCGGGAGTGACGGCGTTCTTCAGGGACTTGCCCATCTTGCCCAGCTCGCGCGTCACCTGCTCGCCGCCGAAGAAGTACGCGCCGTCGCGCTCCTCGACCTCGGCGGCGGGCACCGGGAAGCCGCGGCCGTCCCGGTAGACGAAGGCCTGGATCATGCCCTGGTTGTACAGCTTGTGGAACGGCTCGACGGAGGACACGTGGCCCAGGTCGTGCAGCACCTTCGACCAGAAGCGGGCGTACAGCAGGTGCAGCACGGCGTGCTCGGAGCCGCCCACGTAGAGGTCGACACCGCCGTGCGGCGCGTCCTCCCGGGGGCCCATCCAGTAGCGCTCGATGTCCGGGTCGACGAGCCGCTCGCTGTTGTGGGGGTCCAGGTAGCGCAGCTCGTACCAGCACGAACCAGCCCAGTTGGGCATGGTGTTGGTCTCGCGGCGGTACTTCTTCGGGCCGCCGGAGTCACCGCCCAGGTCCAGGGTGACGTTCACCCAGTCCTCGTTGCGGGAGAGCGGCGTCTCCGGTGAGGTGTCGGCGTCGTCCGGCTCGAAGGTGCGCGGTGAGTAGTCCTCGACCTCGGGCAGCTTCAGCGGCAGCATCGACTCCGGCAGCGGGTGGGCGATGCCGTCCTCGTCGTAGACGATCGGGAAGGGCTCGCCCCAGTACCGCTGGCGGCTGAACAGCCAGTCCCGCAGACGGTAGTTGACGGTTCCCTCACCGATGCCGCGGTCGGCCAGCCAGCGCGCGGCCTCGGCCTTGGCCTCGGTCACGGACAGGCCGTCCAGCGACAGCGACCCGCCGGCGGAGTTGACGATCTCGGCGTCGTAGGAGTCGAAGGAGTCGTCCCAGGTGGCCGGGTCGGTGCCGCGGTCGTCGGAGGGCTGGACGACGCAGCGCATCGGCAGTTCGAAGGCGCGGGCGAACGCGAAGTCCCGGCTGTCGTGGGCGGGCACGGCCATGATGGCGCCGGTGCCGTAGCCCATCAGCACGTAGTCGGCGACGAAGACCGGGACCTGCTCGCCGCTGGCCGGGTTGACGGCGTACGCGCCGGTGAAGACGCCGGTCTTCTCCTTGGCGTCGGCCTGCCGCTCGACCTCCGACTTCGCGGCGGCCTGCGCCCGGTACGCGGAGACAGCGGCGCCCGGGGTGGCGTGGCCGCCCGTCCACACCTCGCGCGTGCCGGTCGGCCAGGCCTGCGGTACCAGGCGGTCCACCAGGGGGTGCTCGGGCGCGAGCACCATGTAGGTGGCGCCGAACAGGGTGTCCTGGCGGGTGGTGAAGACGGTGATCTTCTCGTCCCCGGCGGAGAAGTCGACCCGCGCGCCCTCGGAGCGTCCGATCCAGTTGCGCTGCTGGAGCTTGATCGCCTCCGGCCAGTCCAGTCCGTCCAGGTCGGCCAGCAGCCGCTCGGCGTAGGCGGTGATGCGCATGTTCCACTGGCGCAGCTTGGACTTGAAGACGGGGAAGTTGCCGCGCTCGGAGCGGCCCTCGGCGGTGACCTCCTCGTTGGCCAGCACCGTGCCCAGCCCGGGACACCAGTTGACGGGCGCGTCGGAGGCGTACGCCAGGCGGTACTCGCCCAGCAGGTCGGCCCGTTCGCGGGCGGTCAGGGTGCCCCAGGGGCCCAGTCCTTCGGGCGTCGGACGCTCACCGGACTCGAACTGGGCGACCAGGTCATCGATGGGCCGGGCCCGCTGCGCGTCCTGGTCGTACCACGAGTTGAAGATCTGCAGGAAGATCCACTGGGTCCAGCGGTAGTAGTCCGGGTCGATGGTGGCGAAGGACCGGCGCTTGTCGTGGCCCAGGCCCAGTCGGCGCAGCTGGGCCTTCATGTTGACGATGTTCGCCTCGGTGGAGACCCGCGGATGCGTGCCGGTCTGCACCGCGTACTGCTCGGCGGGCAGTCCGAACGCGTCGAAGCCCAGGGTGTGGAGCACGTTGTGGCCGGTCATCCGCAGGTAGCGGGCGGAGACGTCGGTGGCGATGTAGCCCAGCGGGTGGCCGACGTGCAGCCCGGCACCGGAGGGGTACGGGAACATGTCCATGATGAACTTGTGCGGGAGCGCCGCACGCTCCGGATCACCGCTCAGGTCTCCGGCGGGATTGGGGGCCTCGTAGGTGCCCTCCTTGTCCCAGAAGTCCTGCCAGCGTGCCTCGATGTCGGCAGCCAGCACCGCTGTGTAGCGGTGCGGGGCCGCAATCTCCGCGGCGGTGGGGGTTTCGCTCATGTCCTCAAAGCTCCATCGAGTCGTCTCTGCCTGCGGAAACGAAAAATCCCCTCGCACAGGAGGGGACGCCGCGCCGACTCCGGCTCCGTCGGTGGGAACCGGGACTGATCAGCGCGGCCCGCTAAGCAGAAGGCGTACGGCACGCATGCGGTCAGGGTACCGCAAGGGCCGCGGGCGTCGCCGGGACGACCGCGGAGCGAACACCGGGGCCGGGCACACCTGGCCGGCACCTCCACCGCACCGCACACACGCACGGAGGGCCGCCCGAACGGGCGGCCCTCCGTGGAACTGTGGAGCTAAGGAGAATTGAACTCCTGACCTCTTGCATGCCATGCAAGCGCTCTACCAACTGAGCTATAGCCCCGCGTGTGATCCTCTGCGGGCTTCCCCGCGGCGGCGACGCCCACTCTACACCGGCTCCGCCCGGCTTTGCCAAATCGGTTCCGCCGCAGGCCGAGGCCGCCGCGCAGCCCCGCGTCAGGCCGTCACGAAGGAGTAGAACCGCTTCAACGTGCAGTGCTCGTCGAGCAGCCGGCCGTAGATGGGTTCACCCTCCAGCTCGCGGTACGTCTCGATCGGGTCGCCTTTTATGATCAGCGCCCGCGCGCACTCCACGCACCAGTACTGGAACCCGGAGTTGACCGGTTCCATGTCGCGGACGATCGGGGTGCCGCTGCCGCACCAGTCGCACTTCCTGCTGTGTGCACCCATCAGTCCGTATCAGCTCCAGCTATGGCCGCAGGCCGTGCACACGTGGCTCACCTCTCCGTTGCCGCCCGGCACACGGGTGGCATACGCAGATTCAAAGGCAGGGCGTCGAAGTTCGGACGGGACACGGGTCTGGCCGGCGTGACACCGGTCGTTGGTCTTCCCGCGGATGCACCTGGGCACCGCAACGTCCCTCCCCTTCGGCCCTGTCCCCCTCCCGGCTTTCCGGTGCTGCCGATTCTGCCACGATCCCGCAGCGTTCAGGAGCCCGGTCGGGGAGCAAAAAATCCCGCCTCCGGGAAGGAGACGGGACTTTCGGGTGGAACTGAAGTGAGCTGGAGACAACCTGTGGAGCTAAGGAGAATTGAACTCCTGACCTCTTGCATGCCATGCAAGCGCTCTACCAACTGAGCTATAGCCCCGTGTTCGGCCGCTTCCGGTTCCTGCCCGGTGCCGCGAACGAGTAGAACTCTACCCGGTGACCTGGCCGGATGAGAAATCCACCCGGCCTCGGTCGGTGCCCGGGCTCAGTCGTCGTCGCCGAGCACCGGCTCCGGCAGGGTTCCGGCGTTGTGCTCCAGCAGCCGCCAGCCGCGAGCGCCCTCGCCGAGCACGGACCAGCAGCAGTTGGTGAGGCCGCCCAGCGCCTCCCAGGCGTGCGGCTCCAGGCCGAGCAGCCGGCCGATGGTGGTGCGGATGGTGCCGCCGTGGCTGACGACGACGAGGGTGCCGCCGTCCGGCAGCTTGTCGGCGTGCCGCTCGACCACCGGGGCGGCCCGGTCGGCGACCTCGGTCTCCAGCTCACCACCGCCGCGCCGCACGGGCTCGCCGCGCTTCCACGCGAAGTACTGCTCGCCGTGGCTCGCGACGATCTCCTCGTGGGTCAGCCCCTGCCAGTCCCCCGCGTAGGTCTCCCGCAGGGCCTCGTCGTGGCGGGGCACCAGCCCGGTCACGGCGGCCAGTTCGGCTGCCGTGGCCCGGGTGCGCATCAGGTCCGAGGAGATGATCGCGTCCGGCTTCAGGCCGGCCAGCAGCCGCGCCGCCCGCCGGGCCTGGTTCAGGCCCTCGGCGGTGAGCGGGATGTCGGTGGACCCCTGGAACCGGCGTTCCAGGTTCCAGGAGGTCTGGCCGTGCCGCCAGAGGACGATCTTGCGTCCCCGGCTCACCGCTCCTGCTCCTCGCCGAGCCCGCCGTCACCGGCCTCCGTGGCGGACTTGCCGCGGGTGGCCTTGGCGTCGTCGGGCAGGTCCAGCTGCGGGCAGTCCTTCCACAGGCGCTCCAGAGCGTAGAACACCCGCTCCTCGCTGTGCTGGACGTGCACCACGATGTCGATGTAGTCGAGCAGGACCCAGCGCCCGTCGCGCTCGCCCTCCCGGCGGACCGGTTTGACGCCCAGCTGCTTGAACAGCTGCTCCTCGACACCGTCGACGATCGCCTTCACCTGGCGGTCGTTGGGTGCCGAAGCCAGCAGGAAGGCGTCGGTGATGGCGAGCACGTCACTGACGTCATAGGCGACGATGTCGTGCGCGAGCTTGTCCGCGGCGGCCTGGGCGGCGGCGTTGATCAGCTCGGTGGAGCGGTCCGTGGCGGTCACAGGCGAAGCTTTCGATCGGCGGGCGGGTACGCACCAAGGATCTCACGCCCCGCCGCCGCTCCCGTCAGCCGTCGTAGTCCTGGCCGAGTACCACCGTGACGTCGGCGTTCGCCGCCGCCTTGCCGCGGGCGGCGGCCTCGGCGGACAGCCCGAGCGTCTTGGCGACCTCCTCGGCCTGCTCGCGGTCCGCCTCGTCCGTGTAGGTCACCTTGCTGCTCTCCGCCGTGCCGTCGGCCTCGGCGGCCTGCACGACGGTGTACCCGCCGTTGGCGAGCGCGGCCCGCGCCATGTTGGCCGCGTCCGGATCACCGGTGGCGTTGCGCAGGCTGACGCGCAGCGCGGCGTCCGGGTCGGTGTTGGTCACCGTGCCGCCGAGCACCTTCTTGACCAGGCCTTCCGCCGTCTTGTCGCTGAGGGTGCCGTTGGTCTCCACCGGCAGGGTCTCGGTGTCGTAGTCGCCCTTCTTGGCGTGCCCGGCGAGCAGCGCCAGCGCCGAGCCGAGCTGGGAGTCCGAGAGGGAGGGATCGGGGATCTGGCCGAGCGACTCCACGGTGCTGGTGGCGCCCGCGCTGTCGCTGGAGAGCTCCTCCAGGACCGCCCGCACCACGTGCCCGAAGCGGGCCAGCTGCGCGGTCTGCGGCTCCCCGTCGGCCCGGTGGATGGCGTAGGCCACGGCTGCGCGGCCGTCCAGGTCGCGCGCGGAGCCCTTGTTCACCAGCGGCTTGTCGCCCTTCTTCGGTCCCGGCACGGTGGCGTCGGCGTCCAGGGTGATGCCGCCGACGGCTTCGACGAGGTTCTCCAGGTAGGGCGTGTCCAGTCGCCAGGTGCCCTTGATCTGCGCGCCGAGCAGGGTGTTGAGCGCGGTGCGGGTGGCACCGGCGCCCTCCGCGGAGAACGACTTGCCGAGTGTGGTCGTCGTGCCGTCCTCGGTCGCCAGGGCCAGGGAGTTGGGCAGCAGCACCGTCGTGCCGCGCCCGGCGGCCTCGTTGTTGACCAGCAGCGCCGTGGTGATGTCGCCGGAGTCGATGTCCCGCAGGTGGACGACGATCACGTCGCGTTTCTCCGCCGCGCCGGAGCCCGCCGCGACCTGCTCGTCGCCGGACAGCCCGGGCAGCTTGCCGGAGTACCACAGGTATCCGACGCCGCCCGCGAGGGCGACCACCAGTGCCACCACGAGGGCCAGCACCCGGTGGCGGCCGCGGCGCTTGGCCTCCTCCCGGCGCTCGGTGCGGCTCTCGGAGAACTTCATCCAGTCGATGACGTCCTCGGACTCCTCGTCCTCCTCCTCGATGAAGGAGAACTGCTCGGTCCGGTACTCCTCCGCGCCACCGTCGGGCTCGTCCGCCGCGGCCTCGGGGGCCCGGCCGGCCGCGGCGGGGCGCTCCTGGGTGGGGATGACGGGGGCG
>NZ_BAAHCA010000166.1:0-7458 GCF_054776295.1 Streptomyces sparsus | reverse complement strand
CACGGTGGTGTCCCCCTCGCCGCCCGCTCAGCTCGCCCGGGCGGCGTTCAGCCGGGCGGCGTGCTCCTGGAGGGAGCGCACCCCTACCTCTCCCCTGCTCAGCGCCTCGATGCCCTGGACGGCCGCGGCGAGGGCCTGCACGGTGGTCAGGCACGGCACGGCACGGGCCACCGCGGCGGTGCGGATGTCGTAGCCGTCCAGGCGCCCGCCGGTGCCGTACGGGGTGTTGACGATCAGGTCGACCTGCCCGTCGTGGATGAGCTGCACGATCGTCTTCTCGCCGTTCGGGCCCTCACCCTCGCTGTGCTTGCGCACGACGGTGGCGTTGATGCCGTTGCGGCGCAGCACCTCGGCGGTACCGGACGTGGCCATCAGTTCGAAGCCCAGGGCGACCAGCTCACGCGCCGGGAAGATCATCGAGCGCTTGTCCCGGTTGGCGACGGACACGAAGGCGCGGCCCTTGGTGGGCAGCGCCCCGTAGGCGCCCGCCTGCGACTTGGCGTAGGCGCTGCCGAAGACGGAGTCGATGCCCATGACCTCGCCGGTGGAGCGCATCTCCGGGCCGAGCACGGTGTCCACCCCGCGGCCGTGCACGTCGCGGAACCTCGACCACGGCATCACGGCCTCCTTGACGGAGATCGGCGCGTCCAGCGGCAGCGTGCCGCCGTCACCGGTGGCGGGCAGCATGCCCTCGGTGCGCAGCTCGGCGACGGTGGCGCCCAGCGAGATGCGGGCCGCCGCCTTGGCCAGCGGCACGGCGGTGGCCTTGGAGGTGAAGGGCACGGTCCGTGACGCCCGGGGGTTGGCCTCCAGGACGTAGAGGATGTCGCCGGCCAGCGCGAACTGGATGTTGATCAGTCCGCGTACCCCGACGCCGCGGGCGATGGCCTCGGTGGAGGCACGCAGCCGCTTGATGTCGTAGCCGCCGAGAGTGATGGGCGGCAGCGCGCAGGCGGAGTCGCCGGAGTGGATGCCGGCCTCCTCGATGTGCTCCATGACGCCGCCGAGGTAGAGCTCCTCGCCGTCGTAGAGCGCGTCGACGTCGATCTCGATGGCGTCGTCGAGGAAGCGGTCGATCAGCACCGGGTGCTCGGAGATGAGGCCGGCGTGCCGGTGCAGGTACTCGGCGAGGGAGGGCTCGTCGTAGACGATCTCCATACCGCGTCCGCCCAGCACGTAGGAGGGCCGCACCATGACGGGGTAGCCGATGCCGGCGGCGATGGCGCTGGCCTCGTCGAAGGAGTACGCGGTGCCGTACTTGGGGGCGGGCAGTCCGGCGTCGGTGAGCACGCGGCCGAACACGCCGCGGTCCTCGGCGGCGTGGATGGCCTCCGGCGGGGTGCCGACGACGGTGACGCCGTTGTCCTTGAGCGCCTGCGCCAGGCCGAGCGGGGTCTGCCCGCCGAGCTGCACGATGACGCCCGCGACCGGGCCGGCCAGCGACTCGGCGTGCACGACCTCCAGCACGTCCTCCAGGGTGAGCGGCTCGAAGTAGAGCCGGTCGGAGGTGTCGTAGTCGGTGGAGACCGTCTCCGGGTTGCAGTTGACCATGACGGTCTCGTAGCCCGCGTCGTGCAGGGCGAACGAGGCGTGCACGCAGGAGTAGTCGAACTCGATGCCCTGGCCGATGCGGTTGGGACCGGAGCCGAGAATGATCACTGCGGGCTTCTCGCGCGGCGCGACCTCGCTCTCCTCGTCGTAGGAGGAGTAGAAGTACGGGGTCCGGGCGGCGAACTCGGCGGCGCAGGTGTCCACCGTCTTGTACACCGGCCGCACGCCGAGCGCGTGCCGCACCTCGCGCACCACGTCCTCGCGCAGGCCGCGGATGGCGGCGATCTGGGCGTCGGAGAAGCCGTGCCGCTTGGCCTCGGCGAGCAGTTCCGGGTCGAGGCGTTCGGCGGCGGCGAGGTCGTCGGCGACCTCCTTGATCAGGAACAGCTGGTCGGTGAACCAGGGGTCGATCTTGGTCGACGCGAAGACCTGCTCGGGGGTGGCGCCGGCCCGGATGGCGGCCATCACGGTGTTGATGCGGCCGTCGGTGGGCCGTACGGCGTCGGCGAGCAGCTGCTCCACGTCGCCGGTGGGGGCGGTGAAGTCGAACTGGCTGCCCTTGCGCTCCAGGGAGCGCAGCGCCTTCTGCAGCGCTTCGGGGAAGTTGCGGCCGATGGCCATGGCCTCGCCGACCGACTTCATGGTGGTGGTCAGCGTGCTGTCGGCGGCCGGGAACTTCTCGAACGCGAAGCGCGGCACCTTGACCACCACGTAGTCGAGCGTGGGCTCGAAGGACGCCGGGGTCTTCTCGGTGATGTCGTTGGGAATCTCGTCCAGGGTGTAGCCGACTGCCAGCTTGGCAGCGATCTTCGCGATCGGGAAGCCGGTGGCCTTGGACGCCAGCGCGGAGGAGCGGGAGACGCGGGGGTTCATCTCGATGACGATGACCCGGCCGTCCTCGGGGTTGACCGCGAACTGGATGTTGCAGCCGCCGGTGTCCACGCCGACCTCGCGGATCACCGCGATGCCGATGTCGCGCATCACCTGGTACTCGCGGTCGGTGAGCGTCATCGCCGGCGCGACGGTGATGGAGTCGCCGGTGTGCACGCCCATCGGGTCGAAGTTCTCGATGGAGCAGACGACCACGACGTTGTCGTGCTTGTCGCGCATCAGCTCCAGCTCGTACTCCTTCCAGCCGAGGATGGACTCCTCCAGGAGCACCTCGGTGGTCGGCGACAGCGTCAGGCCCTGGCCGGCGATGCGGCGCAGCTCGTCCTCGTTGTGGGCGAAGCCGGACCCGGCGCCGCCCATCGTGAAGGAGGGGCGGACGACGACCGGGTATCCGCCGAGTTCGTCGACGCCGGCCAGCACGTCGTCCATGGAGTGGCAGATGTAGGAGCGGGCCGAGTCGCCGTGGCCGATCTTCTCCTTGACCGCGCTGACGACGCCCTTGAACAGTTCGCGGTCCTCGCCCTTGTTGATCGCCTCGACGTTGGCGCCGATCAGCTCGACACCGTGCTTCTCCAGCGCGCCGGACTCGTAGAGCGAGATGGCCGTGTTGAGCGCGGTCTGGCCGCCCAGGGTCGGCAGGAGGGCGTCGGGCCGCTCCTTGGCGATGATCTTCTCGACGTACTCCGGCGTGATCGGCTCCACGTAGGTGGCGTCGGCGATCTCCGGGTCGGTCATAATCGTCGCCGGGTTGGAGTTGACCAGGATGACCCGCAGGCCCTCGGCCTTGAGCACCCGGCACGCCTGGGTGCCGGAGTAGTCGAACTCGGCAGCCTGGCCGATGACGATCGGGCCGGAGCCGATGACCAGGACGGACTGGATATCGGTGCGCTTAGGCACGCTGGCCCTCCATCAGGGAAACGAAGCGGTCGAACAGGTAGGCGGCGTCGTGCGGCCCGGCGGCGGCTTCGGGGTGGTACTGGACGCTGAACGCGGGGCGGTCGAGCAGTTGCAGGCCCTCCACCACGTTGTCGTTGAGGCAGACGTGGGAGACCTCGGCCCGCCCGTAGGGCGTGTCGGACACGGTGTCGAGCGGCGCGTCCACGGCGAAGCCGTGGTTGTGCGCGGTCACCTCGACCTTGCCGGTGGTGCGGTCCTGCACCGGCTGGTTGATGCCGCGGTGGCCGTACTTCAGCTTGAAGGTGCCGAAGCCCAGCGCCCGGCCGAGGATCTGGTTGCCGAAGCAGATGCCGAACAGCGGCGTGCCGCGCTCCAGCACGCTCCGCATCAGCGCGACCGGGTGCTCGGCGGCGGCCGGGTCGCCGGGGCCGTTGGAGAAGAACACGCCGTCCGGCGCGACCGCGTACACCTCCTCCACGGTGGCCGAGGCGGGCAGCACGTGCACCTCTATGCCGCGCTCGGCCATCCGGTGCGGTGTCATGCCCTTGATCCCGAGGTCGATCGCGGCCACGGTGAACTTCTTGCCGCCCATCGCCGGCACCACGTAGGCCTGCTCGGTGGCGACCTCCCCGCACAGGTCGGCGCCCGTCATCTGCGGCGCATCCTGCACCCGGGCCAGCAGCGTGGCGTCGTCGGCGAGCGCGTCGCCGGAGAAGATGCCGACCCGCATGGTGCCGCGCTCCCGCAGGTGCCGGGTGAGCGCGCGGGTGTCGATGCCGCTGATGCCCACCACACCCTGGTCGGTGAGTTCCGCGTCGAGCGTGCGGACCGAACGCCAGTTGGACGGCACCCGTGCCGGGTCGCGGACGACGAAGCCGGACACCCAGATGCGGCGCGACTCCGAGTCCTCGTCGTTGACACCGGTGTTGCCGATGTGCGGTGCGGTCATGACGACCACCTGGCGGTGGTACGAGGGGTCGGTGAGGGTCTCCTGGTAGCCGGTCATGCCGGTGGAGAAGACCGCCTCACCGAAGGTCTCCCCCACTGCTCCGTAGGCGCGGCCGCGGAACGTGCGGCCGTCCTCCAGGACGAGTACGGCGGGAGCGCTGGTCGCTCCCCGGGTGGCGGTCGTCATCGTGCGCCTTCCTCGATCTGCGGGTCGTGCGGGGCGGCTGCGTCGGCGGAGCCACCGGAGATTTCGTCCACAGCTGCCAGCCACGCGCCGTGCTCGGCGGCGTGGTCCAGGCGGAACCCGGAGTCCAGCAGGGTGTCGCCCAGCTGCCAGACGACCACCAGGAGCCCGCCCTCGGTCAGCACCTTGCCGGCGATGCCGGTGTCGAGCCGGGCGCCGCGCAGGTCGGCGGCGGGCACGAAGAAGTCCCGCGCACCGGGCCGCAGCACGGTGAGCCCCTCGGCGGTGAGGGTGAGCGAGACCCGGCTGCGGGTGCCGAGGCCGTGCGCGACGATCCGGTCCAGCCACTGCCCGGACCGGGTCGAGCCGTGGTAGCGGCCCTCGCCGGTGAGCAGCACGTCCGCCGGTGGGCGGGCGTCGGCCGACTCGTCCGGCGCGGCCGGGGCCGCGGGAACGGCCGCGGGCTCGGGCAGGTTGCCCTGCAGGGTGCCGCGCCACTTCCAGCCCTCCCGCATCAGCCAGTAGACCAGCGCGATGAAGAGCAGCAGGCCGACGACCCAGCCGATGCGGGCGGCCCAGTCGGTCACCTCCTGCGACCGCGGTTCGGCGGCGCCGTCGGCGAGAGCCGCCAGCGCGTGCATCACAGGTGGGTTCACGTGAGTTTCCCGTCCACGACCGTTGCCCGGCCCCGCAGGAAGGTGTGCGTCACCCGTCCCGGCAGCTCGCGTCCCCGGTAGGGGGTGTTACGGCTGCGGGAGGCGAAGCCCGCGGGGTCCACCTCTCCACGGTAAGCCGGATCGACCAGTGTCAGGTTGGCCGGCTCACCTGCCGAGACGGGACGGCCGTGGCCGGCGAGTCGTCCGATGTGCGCGGGCCGGAAGGACATCCGGTCGGCGACCTGGGCCCAGTCCAGCAGCCCGGTGTCGACCATGGTGTGCTGAACGACCGACAGCGCGGTCTCCAGGCCGACCATGCCCATGGCCGCGGCACCCCACTCGCAGTCCTTGTCCTCGTGCGGGTGCGGGGCGTGGTCGGTGGCGACGCAGTCGATGGTGCCGTCGGCGAGCGCCGCGCGCAGGGCCTGGACGTCCGCCTCGGTGCGCAGCGGCGGGTTGACCTTGTAGACGGGGTCGTAGGAGCGCACCAGTTCGTCGGTGAGCAGCAGGTGGTGCGGGGTGACCTCGGCGGTGACGTTCCAGCCCTTGGACTTGGCCCAGCGCACGATCTCCACCGAGCCGGCGGTGGAGAGGTGGCAGATGTGCACCCGGGAGCCGACGTGGGCGGCGAGCAGCACGTCGCGGGAGATGATCGACTCCTCGGCGACGGCCGGCCAGCCCCCGAGGCCCAGCTCGCCGGAGACGACACCCTCGTTCATCTGGGCGCCCTCGGTGAGCCGGGGCTCCTGGGCGTGCTGGGCGATGACGCCGTCGAAGGCCTTCACGTACTCCAGGGCGCGGCGCATGATGACCGCGTCGTCGACGCACTTGCCGTCGTCGGAGAAGACCCGCACGCCCGCGGCCGACTCGTGCATGGCGCCGAGTTCGGCGAGCTGGCTGCCGGCCAGGCCGACGGTGACGGCGCCGACCGGCTGCACGTCGCAGTAGCCGGACTCGCGTCCCAGCCGCCACACCTGCTCGACGACGCCGGCGGTGTCGGCCACGGGGAAGGTGTTGGCCATGGCGTGCACGGCGGTGAAGCCGCCGGCGGCGGCGGCCCGGGTGCCGGTGAGCACCGTCTCGGAGTCCTCACGGCCGGGCTCGCGCAGGTGGGTGTGGAGGTCGACGAGGCCGGGCAGCAGCACCAGGCCGTCGGCTTCGACGACGTGGGCGCCCGCGGCGTCCAGGCCGTTGCCCACCTCGGCCACGGTCTCACCGTCGATCAGGACGTCGGCGCTCTCTCCGCCCAGGACTCGCGCGCCGCGGATCAGGGTCTTGGCTGTGGTCACTTGCTCTCCTCGGTGCGGTGGGGCGTGGCCGGCGTGGCCGGGTCGCTGACCGCGGGCTCGGAGCCGCCGAGCAGCAGGTACAGGACGGCCATCCGGATGCTGACGCCGTTGGCGACCTGCTCCACGGCGGTGCACCGCGGCGAGTCGGCGACGTCGGCGGTGATCTCCATGCCGCGGTTCATCGGGCCGGGGTGCAGGACCACGGCGTGCTCGGGCATCCGGGTCATGCGCTGGCCGTCGAGGCCGTAGCGGCGGGCGTACTCGCGTTCGGTGGGGAAGTAGGCGGCGTTCATGCGCTCGCGCTGGACGCGCAGCATCATGACCGCGTCGGACTGCGGAAGCACCCGGTCGAGGTCGTAGGAGATCTCGCACGGCCAGCTGCCGATGCCCACGGGGACCAGGGTCGGCGGCGCGACCACGGTGACGTGCGCGCCGAGGGTGCTCAGCAGGTGGACGCCGGAGCGCGCGACGCGGCTGTGCAGGATGTCGCCGACGATGGTGACGCGGCGGCCGTCGAGGTCCTTGCCCGGCCCGCCGCCCAGTCGCCGGCGCAGGGTGAAGGCGTCCAGCAGGGCCTGGGTGGGGTGCTCGTGGGTGCCGTCGCCGGCGTTCACGACCGAACCGCCGATCCAGCCGGAGGTGGCGAGGCGGTGCGGGGCGCCGGAGTCGTGGTGGCGGATGACGACGGCGTCCGCGCCCATGGCCTCCAGGGTGAGCGCGGTGTCCTTGAGGGACTCGCCCTTGGAGACGGACGAGCCCTTCGCGGAGAAGTTGATGACGTCTGCGGACAGCCGCTTGGCGGCCAGTTCGAAGGAGATCCGGGTGCGGGTGGAGTCCTCGAAGAAGAGGTTGACGACCGTGCGGCCGCGCAGGGTGGGCAGCTTCTTGATCGGCCGGTCGGCGAGCCGGGCGAGTTCCTCGGCGGTGTCGAGGATCATGACGGCGTCGTCGCGGGTGAGGTCGGCGGCCGAGATGAGGTGGCGCTTCATCGGATACGGGCTCCGTGGAGTGAGGTGAGGGTGCCGGCGGGCAGGCGGCGGCA
>NZ_BAAHCA010000165.1:0-7462 GCF_054776295.1 Streptomyces sparsus | reverse complement strand
GGGCCCGCCGCCCGCGGGCCTACCGGCCGGCGGCGGTGGACTCCGAGGGCGCGCCGTCGAGTTGCTCGATGGTCGCGTTGGACGGGCTGCGGCGGGCGCGCAGGTCGCGGGCGACGGACTCGGCGTCGCGTAGCACGCGGACGGCGTTGTGCCAGGTCAGTTTGGCCAGGTCCGCCTCCGACCAGTGGCGCCGCAGCAGTTCGGCGATCAGGTGGGGGTAGCCGGCGACGCTGTCGAGTCCGTCCGGCAGGAAGGCGGTGCCGTCGAAGTCGCCGCCGATGCCGAGGTGGTCGATGCCGGCGACCTCGCGCATGTGGTCCAGGTGGTCGGCGACGGTGGCGGCGGTGGCGACCGGGCGCGGGTTGGCGGCCTCGAAGGCGCGCTGGACGCGCATGCCCGCCTCGGTGGTGTCGAGGTGGTGCAGCCCGTTGGCGCGCATGTTGTCGTCCGCGCGGGCGGTCCACTCGACGGCGGCGGGCAGGATGAACTTCGGCACGAAGGTCGCCATGGCGACGCCGCCGTTGGCGGGCAGCAGCGCGAGCACGTCGTCGGGGATGTTGCGCGGGTGGTCGCAGATCGCGCGGGACGAGGAGTGCGAGAACACCACCGGCGCCTCGGAGACCCGCAGGGCGTCGCGCATGGTCGTCGCGGCGACGTGCGAGAGGTCGGCGAGCATGCCGGCGCGGTTCAGCTCCCGCACGACCTCCTCGCCGAACCGGGTGAGCCCGTCGTGGCGGGGCTCGTCGGTGGCGGAGTCGGCCCAGTCGATGGTGTCGTTGTGGGTGAGCGTCAGGTAGCGCACGCCGAGGCGGCCGAAGGCGCGCAGGGTGCCCAGCGAGTTGCCGATGGAGTGGCCTCCCTCGGCGCCCATCAGCGAGGCGATCCGCCCGCTCCGCCGCGCCGACTCCATCTCGTCGGCGGTGGTGGCGAGTCGCAGGTCGTCGGGGTAGCGGTCGGTGAGCTGCCGCACCGCGTCGATCTGCTCCAGGCAGGCGCTGACGGCGGTGTCCCCGGCGTAGTCGCTGCGCACGTAGACCGACCAGAACTGGGCGCCGACGCCGCCGGCCCGCAGCCGGGGCAGGTCGGTGTGCAGGTGGGCGGACTGGTCGGCGGCGATGTCCCGCTGGTCCAGGTCGTAGCGGACCTGTTGGCGCAGCGCCCACGGCAGGTCGTTGTGGCCGTCGACGACGGGGTGGTCGGCGAGCAGTTCCCGGGCCCGGGTGAGGTGGTCGCCCATGCTCACTTCCCGAAGCCGAAGCCGCCGCCGTCGGTCCTGCTGCGGAGCCGCCGGCCCTTCTCGGTGGCCTGCTCGTTCAGCTCCTGCTGGAACTGCCGCATCCGCTCCTGGAGGTCGCCGTCGTGGGCGGCGAGGATGCGGGCGGCGAGCAGCCCGGCGTTGCGGGCGCCGCCGATGGAGACGGTGGCCACGGGGACGCCGGCGGGCATCTGCACGATGGAGAGCAGGGAGTCCATGCCGTCGAGGTACTTCAGCGGGACGGGGACGCCGATGACGGGCAGCGGGGTGACCGCGGCGAGCATGCCGGGCAGGTGGGCGGCGCCGCCGGCGCCGGCGATGAGGGTGCGCAGTCCGCGGGACGCCGCCTGCTCGCCGTAGGCGATCATCTCGTGGGGCATCCGGTGAGCGGAGACGACGTCCACCTCGTAGGGCACGTCGAACTCGTCGAGCGCCTCCGCGGCGGCCTCCATGACGGGCCAGTCGGAGTCGGATCCCATGACGATGCCCACGGCGGGGCTGGTGGAGGCGGCAGTCATTCGTTGATCGTCCCTCGCAGGTAGTCGGCGGCGTGGCGGGCCCGGGCCCGCACCTCGTCGAGGTCGTCGCCGAAGGTGTTGACGTGGCCGACCTTGCGGCCGGGCTTCACGTCCTTGCCGTACATGTGGATCTTGACCTGCGGGTCGCGGGCCATGCAGTGCAGGTACGCGGCGTACATGTCGGGGTAGTCGCCGCCGAGCACGTTGGCCATGACCGTCCACGCGGCGCGCGGCCGGGGGTCGCCCAGCGGCAGGTCGAGCACGGCCCGGACGTGGTTGGCGAACTGGGAGGTGATCGCGCCGTCCTGGGTCCAGTGGCCGGAGTTGTGGGGGCGCATCGCGAGTTCGTTGACGAGGGTCCGGCCGTCGCGGGTCTCGAACAGTTCCACGGCGAGGTGGCCGACGACGTCGAGTTCGTCGGCGATGCGCAGCGCCAGCTGCTGGGCGGCGGCGGAGCGCTGCGGGCTGAGGCCGGGGGCGGGGGCGATCACCGTGTCGCAGACGCCGTCCACCTGGACGGACTCCACGACCGGGTAGGCGACGGCCTGGCCGTGCGGGGACCTGACGACGTTGGCGGCGAGCTCGCGGACGAAGTCGACCTTCTCCTCGGCGAGCACCGGCACGCCGGCCTTGAAGGGGTCGGCGGCCTGCTCGGCGTCGCGGACCACCCACACGCCCTTGCCGTCGTAGCCGCCGCGCACCGTCTTCAGCACGACGGGGAAGCCGCCGCCCTCGGCGGCGAAGGCGGCCACGTCCGCCGGGTCGCGCACGATGCGGTGCCGCGGGCAGGGCACGCCGATGGCGTCCAGCCGGGCCCGCATGACGCCCTTGTCCTGGGCGTGCACCAGCGCGTCGGGGCCGGGGCGGACGGGAACGCCGTCGGCGACGAGCGCGCGCAGGTGCTCGGTGGGCACGTGCTCGTGGTCGAAGGTGATCACGTCGCAGCCGCGCGCGAAGGCCCGCAGGGTCTCCAGGTCGCGGTAGTCGCCGATGACCACGTCACCGACCACCTGCGCCGCGGAGTCCTGCGGGGTGTCACTGAGGAGCTTGAACTTCAGGCCGAGGGGGATGCCCGCCTCGTGGGTCATGCGGGCGAGCTGACCGCCGCCGACCATGCCGACTACCGGGAACGTCACGCTCCAAGGGTACGCGGCGCGCGGACGTGGTTAGCTGGAGGGAGGCCAGGCAGCCGACCGGACGGGGCGATGGACATCAGTACGGTGGAGAAGCGCTCGGTGCGCTCAAGGCTGAGACGGCTGACGCGCGAGATGGCCAAGTTCGGCACGGTGGGGGCCCTCGGCGTGGTCGTCAACGTCGTCGTGTTCAACGTGTGCACGCACGGCTTCGGGCTGGCCCCGGTGCGTTCGGGGGTGATCGCCACCGCGGTGGCGATCTGCACCAACTACGTCGGGAACCGGTACTGGACGTACCAGGACGCCGACAAGAAGCGGGTGCGGCGGGAGGCGACGCTGTTCCTGCTGTTCAGCGGCGTCGGCATGGTGATCGAGAACGGGATCCTGGCCCTGTCGCACTACGGTCTGGGCTTCACCTCGACGCTGGCCGACAACATCGCGAAGAACGTGGTGGGCCTCGGCCTGGGCACCGTCTTCCGGTTCTGGTCCTACCGCACGTGGGTGTTCCGGTGGGATCCCTCAGAGGTGCGGCTGGATGTCGCGGCTGAGGAACAGCGCAAAGACCGGCGGATGCTGCTGAAGTAGCTCCAGGCGTCCGCCGTCGGCTTCGGCGAGGTCGCGGGCGACGGCGAGGCCGAGCCCGGTGGAGTTGCGTCCGCTGACGGTCCGCTCGAAGACCCGGGAGCCCAGTTCGGGTGAGACGCCCTGGCCCTCGTCGGTGACCTCGACGACGACCTGGTTGCCGGCGACCCGGGTCCGCAGGGCGACGGTTCCGGCGCCGTGCATCAGTGAGTTCTCG
Organism: Streptomyces sparsus; assembly: GCF_054776295.1. Lineage (NCBI taxonomy): Bacteria > Bacillati > Actinomycetota > Actinomycetes > Kitasatosporales > Streptomycetaceae > Streptomyces > Streptomyces sparsus. The sequence continues at coordinate 3,757 of NZ_BAAHCA010000165.1, read as the reverse complement.
ATCAGGGTGGCCAGTACGGTGGCGACCGCGCCCGGGGTGCCGACGGCGCGCAGGCAGGGCTTGCCGGAGTGCACGACGGCCCGGCCGGCCTGCCGGTAGGCGGGGCGCCACTCCTCGACCTGCTGGAGCACGACCTCGTCGAGGTCGAAGCCGACGGCGGAGCCGGAGCGGGCGTCCCGGGAGTTGGTGAGCAGCCGTCCGACGACCTCGGTGAGCCGCTCGACCTGGGCCAGCGCGATCGCCGCCTCCTCCCTGACCGTGTCCGGTTCGCTGTCGGCGGTCTCCATGATCTCCTCCAGCCGCATGGACAGCGCGGTGAGCGGGGTGCGGAGCTGGTGGGAGGCGTCGGCGGCCAGTCGCCGCTCGGCGGTGAGCATGCGGGCGATGCGTTCGGCACTGGCGTCCAGCACGTCGGCGACCCGGTCCAGCTCGGGCACGCCGTAGCGGCGGTGGCGCGGGCGGGGGTCACCGGACCCGAGCCGTTCGGCGGTCTCGGCCAGGTCGGTCAGCGGGGTGGCGAGGCGGCGGGCCTGCCGTACGGCCAGCAGCGCGGCGGCGAGCACCGTGACCAGCACCAGCACGAGAATGATCACGAGTATGCGTCCGACCTCGTCGCTGACCACACTGCGGGACTGCTGCACGGTGACGCGTTCCCCGTTGGTGCCGACGGCCCGGCCCTCGATGACCCCGTCGCCGGGCTTCTCGCCCAGGGAGAAGGCGCGCTGGCCGGGCAGGGTGACGGTCACGTACCGGTCGGCGGGGGCCGCGCTGCGCATGGTCCGGGCGGAGACGGTCTCGCCGGCGGCGAGCCGGGCCTCGACGACGGCGACGATGCGGGCGGCCTCCGAGCGGGTGCTCTCGTGGGCGCTCTTCTCGATGGCCTGGGCCTCCACGATGACCAGGGAGAGCCCGAAGACGGCGATGACGACGAGCACCACGGCGAGCGTGGAGTTGATCAGGCGGCGGCGCATGCGGCGGTTCGGTCAGTTCTTCTCGAAGCGGAAGCCGACGCCGCGCACGGTGGCGATGTAGCGGGGGTTGGCGGCGTCGTCACCGAGCTTCTTGCGCAGCCAGGAGATGTGCATGTCGAGGGTCTTGGTGGAGGACCACCAGGTGGTGTCCCAGACCTCGCGCATCAGCTGGTCGCGGGTGACGACGCGGCCCGCGTCGCGCACCAGCACCCGCAGCAGGTCGAACTCCTTGGCGGTGAGCTGGAGCTCCTCGTCGCCCATCCACGCCCGGTGCGACTCGACGTCGATGCGCACCCCGTGGGTGGCGGCGGGCTGGGCGGGCTCGGTGCTGCCGCGCCGCAGCAGCGCCCGGACCCGGGCGAGCAGCTCGGCGAGGCGGAACGGCTTGGTCACGTAGTCGTCGGCACCGGCGTCGAGGCCGACGACGGTGTCCACCTCGTCGGCGCGCGCGGTCAGCACCAGGACGGGGAAGCCGAAGCCCTCGTTGCGGAGGCGCCGGCACACCTCGAGACCGTCCATGCCGGGCAACCCGAGGTCGAGCACCACCAGGTCGATCTCCCGGTGGAGTCCGGCGTCGAGGGCGCCGGGGCCGTCCTCCCGCACCTCGACCTCGTACCCCTCGCGGCGCAGGGCGCGGGCGAGGGGCTCCGAGATGGACGCGTCGTCCTCGGCGAGCAGTACTCGGGTCATGGGCCGATGGTAGACCGCCTGGCACGGCTGAGGGGGCGCACCTCGACAGCCACTGACCGTCACCAGCGAACCCCGCACACCCAAGGGGAAGACCCGGCCTTTACCTTTCTTACGTGCCATTGAGAAGCTCTTTACCTGTGATTCACGCCTCAATCACTTTCTGAGGGTGCGCAGCGGTGACGTATGGTGAGGATGCTCCCCCGCGCGGGGAGCCACGGGGTCCCCCGCTCGCCTCCAGCGGCAGGGGTCCCTTTTCCTGTGCGGGCGGGCGACACCGGCCCGCACCACCCCCCGTCCGGGCGCGCGCCCGCCCACCCGCCGGCGCGCGGGCCGGCGAACCAGCAAGGATCAACCCATGGCGTCCAGCGCGACGAAGGGCACCGCCCCGTCAGGCGGCAAGACCTTCTTCGGCCACCCCCGCGGTATGGCCACGCTCTTCATGACGGAGATGTGGGAGCGCTTCTCCTGGTACGGAATGCGCGCCCTGCTCGTCCTCTACCTCTACACCGCGGTCGTCGACGGCGGACTCGGCATCGACGAGACCACCGCGGTCGCGATCTACGGCGTGTACAACGCGGTCGTCTACATGGCCGCGATGCCCGGCGGCTGGGTGGCCGACCGGCTGTGGGGCGCCCGCAAGGCCGTCCTGGTGGGCGGCGTCGTCATCGCCGCCGGCCACTTCACGCTCGCCGTGCCCCACCCGGCGGTGTTCTTCGTCGGGCTCGGCCTCATCGCGGTCGGCACCGGCCTGCTGAAGCCCAACATCTCCGCGATGGTCGGCCACCTCTACGAGGGGCAGTCCAGCGCCCGGCGCGACGCCGGGTTCACGCTGTTCTACATGGCGATCAACATCGGTGCGCTGGCCGCGCCGCTGATCGTCGGCTACCTCGGTGAGAACGTCGACTGGCACCTCGGCTTCGCCGTGGCCGGCGTCGGCATGACACTCGCCGTCGTGCAGTACGTGCTGGGCAGCCGCCACCTCGGTGAGGCCGGCCTGGTGCCCGCCGACCCCGCCTCCCCCGCCGAGCGGCGCACCGCCCTGCGCCGGGTGCTGCTGTGGGCGGGGGTGGCCGCCGCCGCGCTGCTGCTCGACGTGGCGCTGGGCACCTTCGACGTCGAGCACCTGGTCAACGTGCTGGCCGTGCTCGGTGTGGTCGTGCCGGTCGGCTACTTCGTGGTGATGTTCCGCAGCCCGCAGCTGACCGCGGCGGAGCGCCCGAAGGTCGTGGCCTTCATGTGGTTCTTCGTCACCGCGGTGCTGTTCTGGATGATCTACGACCAGTCCGGGTCGCTGCTCAACATCTTCGCCAAGGAGAAGACCGACCGCGGCATCGGCGGTTGGGAGTTCCCCGCCTCCTGGCTCCAGTCCGTCAACCCCGCCTACGTGATCATCCTCGCGCCGCTGTTCGCGACGCTGTGGGTGAAGCTGGCGCAGCGGCAGCGGGAGCCCAGCACCCCGGTGAAGTTCGGCCTGGCGATGCTGCTGATCGGCGGCTCGTTCGCCCTGATGGGCCTGGCCGGCGCGGCGGCATCGTCCAGTGAGACCGGACGGGTCACCGTGATGTGGCTGCTGGGTGTCTACCTGGTGCAGACCGTCGGTGAGATGTGCCTCTCCCCTGTCGGCCTGTCGCTGTCCACGAAGCTGGCGCCGAAGCAGTTCGTCAGCCAGATCATGGGCCTGTGGTTCCTCGCGGTGGCCACCGGCAACGCGCTCAACGGCTGGGCCACCCGCCTCAACGAGCCGCTGGGCGACGCCGTCTACTACTCGATGTGGGCCGTGGTCGCCGTGGCCGCTGGGCTGGCGTTCATCGCGGGCTCCCGGCGGATGCGCGGCCTGATGGGCGACGTCAGCTGAACTGCCCGGGACGGCACACCACCGCCCCGCAGCACCCGCCCGCAGCCCCGGACCGCCGCCGGTCCGGGGCTGCGGCGATGTCGGCCGCCTTGCCCCGGGGCCCGGGGCCCGGGGCCCGGGGTGCGGGAGGAGGGGGCGGGCGTGACGATGGGCGGGTGCGTACCGCGGTGACGGGTCTGGTCCTCTGTACGGCGCTGGTGCTGGGCACCGGCTGGGCCGTGCGCACCGACACGGCCCGCCC
>NZ_BAAHCA010000164.1:0-7485 GCF_054776295.1 Streptomyces sparsus | reverse complement strand
CCTCCGCCACGGCCAGCCCCCAGCCGATGAACCGCGGGGCCCGGCCACCGAGCGCCTTCACGATGCCGAGCCCCCGTTCCGCCGCCTCGCGGTGCCGGCTGCTGCCGGTGTAGGCGGCGTAGGTGAGCAGGGCGCCGGCCGCCGCCGTCCAGCCGGAGGGGGTGGCGCCGTCCGTGGGGTCCTGCGGGCGGCGGATGAGCTGCTCGGCGTCGGCGGCGGTGTCGTAGAACGCGCCGCTGTCGCCGGTGAAGTGGGTGAGCACGGCGTCGAGCAGCACCCCGGACAGGTCCAGCCAGGCGCTCTCGCCGGTGACGGAGTACAGGGTCAGCAGGCCTTCGGCGGTGTCCGCGTAGTCCTCCAGCACACCCGCGCTGCTGCCCGTGACCCCGCCCAGGGAGGTGCGGTAGAGCCGGCCGTGGTCGTCGAGGTGCACGCCGACCAGCAGGTCGGCGGCGGCGGTCGCCGCGTCCACCAGGTCGGGGCGGTCGAAGTAGGCGCCGACCTCGGCCAGCGCCGCGATGGCCAGACCGTTCCAGGCGGCGATCACCTTGTCGTCCCGGCCGGGCCGTGGGCGCTGCTGCCGCGCGGCCAGCAGCCGCCGTCGCACCGACTCGACCCGTTCGGCGTCCATCGGGCCGCTGTTGTCGGGGAGTTGCAGCACCGACGAGCCGTGCTCGAAGGTGCCCTCCTCGGTGACGCCGTAGAGCCGGGCGGCGAACGCCGCGTCGTCCTCACCCAGCACCTCTCGCAGGCCCGCCGGCGTCCAGTCGTAGTAGGCGCCCTCCCGGTGCGGGCCCCCCGGGTTGTCGGGCTCGGCACTGTCGGCGTCCAGTGCGGACGCGAAACCGCCCTGCTGGGTGCGGAGTTCGGCCACCATGAAGTCGGCCGTCTCCAGCGCGACCCGGCGGGCAGCGGGCGAGTCGGTGGAACGCCACAGGTGCGCGTAGAGGCGGCACAGCAGCGCGTTGTCGTAGAGCATCTTCTCGAAGTGCGGCACGACCCAGCCGGCGTCGACCGAGTACCGGGCGAAACCGCCGGCGAGCTGGTCGTAGATACCGCCCCTGGACATCGCCTCGCAGGTGGCCTCCACCATCTGGAGCGCGCCCTCGGCCCCGGTGCGGGCGTGGTGCCGCAGCAGGAACTCCAGGGCCATCGGCGGCGGGAACTTCGGCGCGCCACCGAATCCGCCGTGCCGGGCGTCGAACTCCCTGGTCAGCGCGAGCAGCGCGTCCGCCTGGTCGCCAGGCGTCGGCTGGGTGGGCTCGTCACCGCCGGTCACGGCGAGGGAACGCCCCGCAAGGTCGGCGGCGATCTGCGCGGCCACCTCGGTGACCTCACCGCGCCGCTCCTGCCAGGCTCCGGTGACGCCCTCCAGCACCTGCCGGAACGAGGGCATGCCGTGCCGGGGGGACGGCGGGAAGTAGGTACCGAAGTAGAACGGCTGCCGGTCGGGCGTGAGGAAGACCGTCATCGGCCAGCCGCCCTGCCCGGTCGCGGCCTGCACGGCCTCCATGTAGACCGAGTCGATGTCGGGCCGCTCCTCCCGGTCCACCTTCACGCTGACGAAGTGCGCGTTGAGGTAGCGGGCCGTCTCCTCGTCCTCGAACGACTCGTGCGCCATCACGTGGCACCAGTGGCAGGAGCTGTAGCCGACCGAGAGCAGGATCGGGACGTCCCGCCTCGTCGCCTCCTCGAACGCCTCCGCCGACCACGGCCACCAGTCGACCGGGTTGTCGGCGTGCTGGAGGAGGTAGGGCGACTGGGACTCAGCCAGGCGATTCATGTCGGCATCCTTAGTCGGTGGGAGTCTTCTACCCACTGGGCACGAGACATGCCCACGCGTGGCCCCACCCACGATAGGCACGAAAGCCCCGGGAGGCGTGGAGCGCCCGGCCCTTCAGAGGCCTGTCAGACAGCTCCGCTCCCAGCGTGGGAAAGGACGCCCGAGCCTGTTCACATGCTCCCCGGAGCACTCTCAGCTGCTCGCGCGGAGTGGCGGAACTTGCAGCACCGGAAAATGGACTCCATGCGGTGAGCCACCTGCTGCCGGGGCAGCCCTCGTGCCCTCCGCGGTTCCGCCAGACGGCGCCCGGTCACCTCCGCAAGCAGTTACTCCCTGCCCGCGTGCACAGCCTTCTCACCGCCGGCACGGGCGGCATTCTCGGCACGGATGTCCTGCCAGCGCGTGTAACCACTCACGGTCGTCCTCCTGCTTCCCGAGCGCGTTCCTTCTCGTGGAGTTCGCAGCGCTGCTCAGCCAGGGGGATCACCTCCCAGTACCACTCGTTCCACTGCCCCGATTCGTCCCCCGCCACCAGCAGGATGCTGGAGCGCCACGGGTCGAAGGCGAAAGGAATCCGCACCGTGCCGGGGCGCAGCTCTTTCAGGTTCGCCCTCGACCAACCGTGAATGGCGTCCACCAGCGGACGCCCCGGTCCAGGACCTCCCGACGCCAGCGCATCCAGCGCCTGCACCAGCCGGGCGTGCGCCGAGGCCGACATCCCCGTCACACACCTCGTCGACCAGGAAAGATCTCCCCCTCGGCATACGCCCAAGAAGGGCAGCGGTAACTGAACCATGGAGAGTGGCGTGCGCGGGCCTCACACCATGACGATGCCCTCTCCGGTGACAACGCAGTTCAGCAGTACCGCGTTCGCGACTTCGCGGGTAAGCCGCGCGGCGTTGTGACCGGCTCGCCTGACTCGACACGCCGACGGCAGCATGACGGCGGGCACACCCGCGCGCCCAGCGCAACCAGAGACCGCCCCGGGGCCACGAACTGTCAGGCGCTGGCGCCCCCTTGCGGTACACGGACACCACGCCGGTCCCCCGTAGTCCTCCCTGGTGGATCAACGTACCGATTGGTTCACGGCGTTGTCCCGGTCCGGTCCCGGCGTCACCGCCGCTGTCCGGCAGCGGCTAACGTACCCGACCGCCAGGACCGCGCCCCGACGCGGGAGCGCGACCTGCTCATCCTGCTACGCACACGACTCAACGGGGGACAAAAGGATGTCGAAGGACGAGAGCCCATCGGATGGCAGGCCCGACCGGCGCCGGGTGCTGCGGCTGGCCGGGGGTGGTCTTGCGCTGGCAGCGCTGGGGGTCGGAGCCGCCGGCTGCCGTGAGGACGACGCCACGGACGGTGCCGGAGGCTCCGGGACACCCAAGGGCGGCGCTCCGTCCGAGGGCGCCGCCTCCGAGGACGGACAGGCCCCTGAGCCGCTGTGGTCGAAGTCGACTTCGGCTCAGACCTACGGGAACAACAACGAGTTGGTGGCCGTGGCGGGCGTGGTGATCGCGACGGGTGATCCGCTTGCCGCACTCGACGCGGCTTCCGGTGAGCAGCGGTGGTCGCTGGAGGGCGGCGCGGTGCCCGGTGCGCCGCTCCTGCTCGGCAACGACACCGTCTACCTGGCCAGCGGCAAGTACGACGGCACCGTCGGCGGATACGACCCGGCCACGGGCAAGGAGACCTGGCGCAGCCGCCTGGGCAAGGAGTACCGGCAGCCGAGGCCGATCGCGGTGGACGACAAGCAGGTGTACGTCATCGCCGAGATCCTCGAGGGCGACGGCTCGTCCCGTACCAACGTGATCGCCGCGCTGAACAGCGCTACGGGCAAGGTGGCGTGGAAGGAGCAGCGGGACCTCGGCACCAAGCAGAACGGTGTCAACGCCGCCGTACAGGGTCGCTACCTCGTCTACACCGACTTCAGGAAGAACCTCACGGTTCGCGACACCGCGACCGGCAAGCAGGTGTGGACGCGTAAGACGTCCAGGACGAACCACGGCTTCTTCGCCGTCCACCAGGACCTGGTGATCATCCCGCAGGGACAGAAGCTCCAGGCTTTCAACCTCTCTGACGGCGCCGAGAAGTGGTCGGTGCAGACCGAGAAGTTCACCACCTTCAAGGAGCCGGCCGTCCTGGAGGACGTGCTCTACGTCGCGGACAGCGGCGGAACGCTCTGGGCTGTGGAGCCGCAGACCGGCAAGAGCGTATGGCGGTCGAAGGCGCTCGCGGACGCGGGCGCCCAGGCGCCCAGGCAGTTCGTCCAGGCGGGCGGGACTCTCTACGGAGCCACCGCGCTCGACAAGCAGGGCGGCGTACACGCCTTCGATGCGAAGAGCGGTGACCTGCGCTGGACGTTCAACGACGGGTCCGGCGACCACCACGCATGGCTGATGGCCACCGACGGCAAGCACGTCTTCGCCCTGCACGGCAAGAAGCTGCACGCCCTGCCCGTCTAGTGGAGCCGTGGTTCGTCGACGGGCGTCGCCTACGACGACGGACCGGTCGGCGGGGTGGTTGGGACGGCTGCTCATCGTCCGGCGCCGACGGCCCCGGCGCCATGCTCCTGCGGGCCGAACAGCCACCACGGTTCGGCCCGACGTCGCCCAACCGGCCCGTCGCGTCCGCGTGTTCGGCCGTAGTGTTGGCGCACCGGCAGGAGAGAGGTCCGAACACGAGGGGGCGTGTGGCTGTGGAGCTGCTCGGCGGGCGGTACCGGATCGAGCGGCTGCTGGGCAGGGGCGGTATGGGAGAGGTGTACCGCGCGCTCGACACCCTCCACGACCGGCACGTGGCCCTCAAGGTGCTGTCGGACACCGCCGATGAACGCTACGCCCGACGGCTGCGGCGCGAGGCCGAGTTGGTGACGCGGCTCGCGCACCCGCACATCGTGGACGTACTGGAGTCCGGTGAGAGCGACGGCAGGCTGTACGTGGCGATGCGACTGGTCGACGGCTCCGACCTGCGACGGGTGCTCGGTGCGGGGCCGCTCACCCCGCGGCGGGCCGTGCGCGTGCTGGCGCAGGTGGCCGGGGCGCTGGACGCGGCGCACGAGGGCGGGATCGTGCACCGGGACGTCAAGCCGTCCAACATCCTGATCGGGGCTTCCGACGACGCGTACCTCACCGACTTCGGCATCGCCCGGCCGCTCGACGCGGAGGCCACCCGGCTGACCAGGACAGGCAGTTACGTCGGGTCCCTCGACTACATCTCCCCGGAGCAACTGCGCGGGCACGAGGTCACCGGGACGGCCGACGTGTACGCGCTGGCCTGTGTGCTGTACGAGTGCCTCACCGGCAAGGTGCCCTTCCCCGCCGACGATCCTGCCGCGAAGCTGGCGGCCCAGCTCAACGACCCGCCGGCCGCGCCCTCGGTGTTCGACCCGCGGATCCCGCCCGCCCTGGACATGGTGGTGGCGACCGGCATGGACAAGGACCCGCACCGGAGGTTCGCCGGCGCGGGCGAGCTGATGAGCGCGGCCACGGCGGCGCTGACCGAGGTGGTGGAGGCGGAGCGCGCCGGCTCGACCGCCGACGCGACCACGCCGGGCAGTGGCACACCGGGGAACGACGCCCTCCTGCGTGCCATCGTCTCCGTGGCCGCCAGGCGGCAGCGGGACCCGGAGCAGCCGGACTCCGGGAACCCGCAGGCGCACGGGACCACGCCGGAAGCGGGCGACGTCTGTCCCTACCCCGGTCTGCGGAGCTTCGGCACCGGTGACGCGGCGTGGTTCCACGGGCGGGACGCCGAGATCACCGGGTTACTGGTACGGCTCTCGCGGCAGTCGGCGACTTCCGGGCCGCTGGTCGTGGTGGGCGCGTCGGGCACCGGCAAGTCGTCCCTGCTGCGCGCGGGGCTGTTCCCCGCCCTGGACGAGGCCGGCTGCGACTGGCCCAGGGTGGTGCTGACGCCGGGGGCACGCCCGGTGGACACCCTGGCAGCCCGGATCGCCGCGGTGACCGGCGCGGACCCGGCGTCCCTCGCCACTGCGATACGTGAGCGGCCCGCTGCCTTCGGTGAGCAGTGCCGCCCGGCGGCGGGCCGGTCCGGTGGCGGGGACGGCGCCCGGCTGATGATCGTGGTCGACCAGTTCGAGCAGCTCTTCACGGACGGCGCCGAAGCGTCCGACCGGGCGGCCTTCGCCACCGCCCTGGCGCACGCGTGGCCCGCGACCGTGGTGCTCGTGGTGCGCGCCGACCACGTGGCGGACTGCATCGAACTCGCCCCGCTGAGACTCGCGCTGGAGGCTCCGTTCGTCGTCGGGCCGCTGGACGGCGAGGCGCTGCGCGAGGTGATCATCGCGCCCGCCCGCGCGGCGGGGCTCCGGGTCGAGGACGGCCTCACCGACCGGCTCATCCGCGACGCCGGGACACGCGACGGCTCCGGGCCCGGGCAGGGCACGCTGCCCCGCCTCGCCCACGCGTTACGCGAGACCTGGCTGGGCCGGACGGGCCAGGTGCTCACCCTGGGCGGGTACGAGGCCACCGGCGGTGTCGACCGGGCGGTCGCGGTCAGCGCCGACCAGTTGTACGGACGGCTCGGTGCCGACGCGGCCGCCGCGCTGCGTTCGGCGCTGCTGCGCCTGGTGAACGTACTGCCGGACGGCGGCCTCGCCCGCCGCTGCGCGGACCGCGGCGAGCTGTCCGAGCAGGCGCTGGCCGGCCTGGTCGACGCCCGTCTGGTGAGCGTCGACGACGAGGGGGTACGGCTCTCCCACGACGCCCTGCTGACCGCGTGGCCGCGGCTGCGCGCCTGGGTCGAGGCCGACCGGCAGGAGCTGCTGCTGCGCCAGCACCTCGACGAGTCCGCCACGAACTGGCGGCACGGTGGCCGCGACCGCGGTGACCTGTACCGGGGCGCGCGTCTGGCCGCCGCCGCCGAGTGGGCCGAAGGCCAACGCGAACTCACCGCTGTCGAGGCGGAGTTCCTGCGTGCGAGCAGGCGCGAGCAGCAGCGCGCCACGCAGCGGCTGCGCACCGCGGCTGCCACACTCGCCACGCTGCTCGTCGCCGCCCTCATCGCGGGCGGGCTCGCTCTGAACGCCCGCGACGACGCCGACCGCCAGGCCCGGATCGCGCTGTCGCGGCAGCTGTCGGCCGAGTCGCTCGCCCTGGCCGAGTGGGATCCGGCCGGTGCCCGGGAGGCCGCGCTCAGGGCGTGGCGTGCGGCACCGACCACGCAGGCGCGTGGCGCGTTGCTGTCGGCCGACGCGATGACCGAGCTGACGGAGTTCGACTCGGACCTGAACCCGGTCACGGCCGTGGACGTCAGCGGCGACGGCGGTCTGATCGCCGTCGGCGGCACGGGCACGGCGGGCACCACGGTCTCCCTGCGGGACACCCGCACCGGCGAGACGCTTCCGCTCGCCGGCGCCGACCTCGGTGAGGACACCGTGCAGTCCCTCCGGTTCTCCCCCGACGGTTCCCTGTTGGCGGTCGCGGTGTTCGGCGACCCCGGGGTGCGCGTGTGGGACACGGAGGGCCGCCGTCTCCTCACCTCCCTGAAAGGCAACGCGCCCGACGGCGAGGAGGTGGTCCTGGGCCCGATCGCCTGGCATCCCGACGGCACGACGCTCGCCGCGCAGTCGATCAGCGGTGACGGCAACCGGATCGGCGGTTGGAACCCGCGCACCGGCGCGTTCGGGCGCTGGCTGACGGCCGCCGAACCGGCGGCGGTGGGGCGCGCCGCGTACGACGTCG
>NZ_BAAHCA010000163.1:0-7538 GCF_054776295.1 Streptomyces sparsus | reverse complement strand
ACGACGGGCCTCATCCCGCCGTCCCCGCCCGCCACCGGATGGCTGCCGCGTCAGCCGGTGTTGCGCAGCCCGGCCGCGACGCCGTTGACGGTGAGCAGCAGCGCCCGGGAGAGCAGCTGGTCCGGCTCCTCGCCGCGCTCGGCGGCCTGCCGCTGCCGGTCCAGCAGCGCCACCTGGAGGTAGGAGATCGGGTCCAGGTAGGCGTCCCGGATCTTCAGGGTCTGCTTCAGCACCGGGTTGGCGTCCAGCAGCGCGGACTCGCCGGTGATGCGCAGCACCTCCTCGACGGTCAGGGCGTGCTCGGCCCGGATCGTGTCGAAGACGTGCCGCAGCTCGGTCGGGACGAGCGTCTCGACGTAGTGCTGGGCGATCCGCAGGTCCGTCTTGGCGAGGGTCATCTCGACGTTGGACAGGAAGTTCTGGAAGAAGTGCCAGTTGCCGTGGGCCTCCTCCAGCACCCCGTCGAGGCCGGCCTCGCGGGCCGCCTTCAGCCCGCTGCCCACACCGAACCAGCCCGGCACGATCTGCCGGGACTGGGTCCAGCCGAACACCCACGGAATGGCCCGCAGCCCGTCCAGGCCGGCGCCGCTGTCGGGCCGCCGCGAGGGCCGCGAGCCCAGGTGCAGTTCGGCCAGCTGGTCCACGGGGGTCGCGGCGAAGAAGTACGCCGGCAGGTCCGGGTCCTCCACCAGCCGCCGGTAGGCCTGGTGCGCGGCGTCCGAGACGGTGTCCATCGCCGCGTCCCACCGGGCCAGCGCCTCGTCGGACTGGCGCGGCGCGGTGTGCAGCGCCGCCGCCTGCAGCGTGGCCGAGACCGTCAGTTCCAGGTTCTCCCGGGCCAGCGACGAGACCAGGTACTTGTCCGAGATGACCTCACCCTGCTCGGTGACCTTGATCGCGCCGTCCAGCGTGCCGTAGGGCTGGGCGAGGATCGCGTCGTGGGTGGGGCCGCCGCCGCGGCCGACGGTGCCGCCGCGGCCGTGGAACAGCCGCAGCCGGACGCCGTGCCGGTGGGCGACGTCACGCAGCCGCCGCTGGGCGCGGTGGATCTCCCACTGCGAGGTGGTGATGCCGCCGAACTTCGAGGAGTCGGAGTAGCCGAGCATGACCTCCTGGAGGTCGCCGCGCAGGGCGACCAGCCGCCGGTAGGAGGGGTCGGACAGCATGGCGTCGAGCAGTTCGTCGGCGATCTTCAGCTCGTCGGTGGTCTCCAGCAGCGGCACGATGCCGATGCGGGCCCAGCCGGCGTGCAGGTCGATCAGCCCGGCCTCGCGGGCCAGTACCGCGGCGGCGAACACGTCGTCGGCGCCCTGGCACATCGAGATGATGTAGGACTCGATGACCTCCGGGCCGAAGGTGTCCAGCGCCTTGCGGACCGTCTCGAACACCCCGAGCGTCTTGGCGCCGGCCGCGTCCAGCGGGGCCGGGGCCGGGGCGAGCGGCCGGCGGGAGCGGAGCTCCTTCGCCAGCAGCCGGTGCCGGTAGTCGCGCGGCATGTCCTCGTACCGCCAGGACTCCTCGCCGAGCCGGTCGAAGAGCTGGCCGAGTGCGTGGTGGTGGGCGTCGGCGTGCTCACGCACGTCCATGGTGGCGAGCTGGAGGCCGAACGCGGCCAGGGTGCGCAGCACCCGCTCCAGGCGGCCGTCGGCGATCAGCTCGCCGCGGTTCTCGCGCAGCGACCGCTGCACGACCACCAAATCGTCGAGGAGTTCGCCGGTGCCCAGGTAGTCCCGGCCGGGCACGTGCGCGGTGCTGTTCGCGAGCCGCTCACGGGTGTTGAGCAGCTTCTGCCGCACGCAGGTGACCTTGAGCCGGTACGGCTCCTCGGCGTTGAGCCGCTTGTAGCGCGGGGTGATCTCCGGGAGCTGCTCCAGGTCGTGCGCGAGGGAGTCGAGCAGTTCCTGGGTGGCGCCGCAGTTGCGGATGGAGCTGGAGAGCGCGCCGCGCAGTTCGTCGACGTGCTCCAGCGCCTGGCTGATGCCGTGCTCGTGCTGGAGCAGCAGCACGTCCCAGGTGACCTGCGGGGTGACATTGGGGTTGCCGTCGCGGTCCCCGCCGATCCAGGTGCCGAAGGTCAGCGGGCGGCTGTCGGCGGACAGCGGGGCGCCGGCCCGCTCCAGCTCGGCGGCCAGGTCCTCCAGCAGGTCACCGACCGCGCCGCGGTGCAGCTCGTCCAGGTAGTAGACGGCGTTGCGGGCCTCGTCGGTGGGCTCGGGACGGGCCACCCGCAGCTCGTCGGTCTGCCAGATCAGGTCGATGTTCTCGGCCAGCCGCAGATCGGTGCGCCGCCGCTCGGTGTCCTCGACGGTGTCGAGCAGCTCGGCGATCTTCCGCAGCTTGGTCAGGACCGAGCGCCGCGCGGCCTCCGTGGGGTGCGCGGTGAAGACGGGCCGCACGCCCAGGTTCTTCGCGGTCTGCGTGAGGTGGGCGGGGTCGGCGTCCTTGAGCATGTCGGCGGTGCGGGCGAGGCTCCCGCCCTCGGTCGCCCGGCGGGCGCGCAGTTCCCGGCCGCGGTGCACCTGCTCGGTGACGTTGGCGAGGTGGAAGTAGGTGGAGAAGGCACGGACGAGCTTGGCGGCGGTCTCCAGATCGGTCTCACCGAGCAGCTCGGCGGCGGCTTCGCCGTCGCTGCGGGTCAGCGCCCGGACGCGCTCGACGAGTTCCAGCGTCTCCGGGCCCTCCTGCCGTACCAGGGTCTCGCCGAGCAGGTCACCCAGTCGGCGGATGTCGGCTCGTAGGGCGCTGCTGGTGTCGGTGCTCTCGGCGTTCTCCGGGGTCACCGGGCGGGCGTCGGCACTGCTCATGAGGGGCGGCTCCTTGCAGCTTTCTCGGCGGCATTTCGCTTCTGGCAGGTCACGGACCGCGCTGTCCGACCGACCCAGGATAAGCGGCCCCTGCTGGAGCCGGTCTGAGGTGTCCACACAACGGTCGGTCGCCGGCTCCTCCGGCCGGGGGAGGGAGGGCCGGAGCAGGACGACCGGAGGAAGTCCTTCCGTACTTACGAAACCGTAGGTTACGGTTGCGTAAGGGACCGGGGCTCACAACCCGGCTGCAAGCCCCCGAACGCGTTACCGGAGTCACCCCAGTGACCCGAGTGGCATATGCCTTCCGAATTACCTGAGTGACTGAGCCTTCCGAGGACGCAGAATGACCACGACACCCGAACTGGCCGAGAGCGCCACCCGGTCGACGACCGCCCCCGACGCCACCCTCCGGGGCGACCGCCGCGGACAGCTGGAGCGGATCACGCTGCTGCTGTTCATCGTCGTCCCGTTCGCCGCGCTGCTCACGGCCGTGCCGCTGGCCTGGGGTTGGGGAGTCAGCTGGCTCGACCTGGGCCTGCTCGTCGGCATGTACTTCCTGGGATGCCACGGCATCACCATCGGCTTCCACCGCTACTTCACGCACGGCGCCTTCAAGGCGAAGCGACCGCTCCGGCTGGCCCTGGCGGTGGCGGGTTCGCTGGCCGTCGAGGGTCCCGTGGTGCGCTGGGTGGCCGACCACCGCAAGCACCACAAGTTCTCCGACGCGGAGGGCGACCCGCACTCGCCGTGGCGCTACGGGGAGACGGTGCCCGCGCTGATGAAGGGCCTGTGGTGGGCGCACATCGGCTGGATGTTCGACACCGAGAAGACCCCGCAGCACACCTACGCCCCCGACCTGGTCAAGGACCCGGCGATCCGCCGCATCTCCCGCCAGTTCCTGCTGTGGACGGTGGTGTCGCTGGCCATCCCGCCGGTGGTCGGCGGCCTGGTCACCTGGTCCTGGCAGGGCGCGCTGACCGCCTTCTTCTGGGGCTCGCTGGTCCGCGTCTCGCTGCTGCACCACGTCACCTGGTCGATCAACTCCATCTGCCACGCCGTCGGCAACCGCCCCTTCAAGTCCCGGGACCGGTCCGGCAACGTGTGGTGGCTGGCGGTGCTGTCCTGCGGTGAGTCCTGGCACAACCTGCACCACGCCGACCCCACCTCGGCCCGGCACGGTGTGCAGCGCGGCCAGATCGACTCCAGCGCCCGCCTGATCCGCTGGTTCGAGAAGGCCGGCTGGGCGTACGACGTGCGCTGGCCGAAGCAGAGCCGCCTCGACGCCCGCCGCTCCACGGAACCGACTTCCCGCCGCAGGGCGGAGAAGACCGAAGCGGCATGATGGAGCCCGTGGCGACCGACGAGAGCAGCACCCAGGACAAGACCGCCCCCTCCCGCCGAGGACGTCGGCGCATGACGGGCAAGGAACGTAGGGAGCAGCTGCTCGACATCGGTCGCCAGCTGTTCGCCGAGCGCGGCTTCGAAGGCACCTCGGTGGAGGAGATCGCGGCCAAGGCCGGGGTCTCCAAGCCGGTGGTCTACGAGCACTTCGGCGGCAAGGAGGGCCTCTACGCGGTCGTGGTCGACCGGGAGATGCGGCAGCTGCTGGACATGGTGACCGACGGCCTGACCGCCGGCCATCCGCGCGAGCTGCTGGAGCAGGCGGCGTTCGCGCTGCTCGACTACATCGACCAGTACACCGACGGTTTCCGCATCCTGGTGAGGGACTCGCCGGTGGCGCAGTCGACCGGCACCTTCGCCTCACTGATCAGCGACATCGCCACCCAGGTCGAGGACATCCTCGGGCACGAGTTCAAGGCCCGGGGCTTCGACGAGAAGCTGGCGCCGCTCTACGCGCAGGCCCTGGTCGGCATGGTCGCCCTGACCGGGCAGTGGTGGCTCAACGTGCGCAAGCCCGAGAAGGCCGAGGTCGCCGCACACCTGGTGAACCTGGCCTGGCACGGCCTGGACGGGATGGAGCAGAAGCCCCGCCTGATCGGCCACCGCCGCTCCTGACGGCCCGTCCGGGCCGGTCGGCCCGTGCGTGCCCGCGGGCCGGGTGGGCGGGCGTCAGCAGTTGTAGGTGGTCTGCGCCCGGTCCAGTCCGTCGATCAGCAGGGTCTCCACCGCGTCGGTGGCCCGGTCGACGAGGTAGTCAAGTTCCTTGCGCTCGGTCGCCGAGAAGTCCCGCAGCACGTAGTCGGCGACGGCCATGCGGCCCGGCGGGCGTCCCACGCCGAACCGGACCCGGTGGTAGTCCGGCCCCAGCGACTTGGTGATCGACTTCAGCCCGTTGTGGCCGTTGTCACCGCCGCCCTTCTTCAGGCGCAGCGCCCCGAAGTCGATGTCCAGCTCGTCGTGCACCACGACGAGCCGCTCGACGGGGACCTTGTAGAAGTCGCGCAGCGCGGTGACCGGGCCGCCGGAGAGGTTCATGAACGACATCGGCTTGGCCACCACGACCCGCCGGCTGTCCGGCCCCGGAGCCCCGACGCGGCCCTCGACGACCTGGGCGCGGGCCTTGTGCGTCTTGAAGCGGGCGCCCATGCGCTCGGCCAGCAGGTCGGCGATGAGGAAGCCGGCGTTGTGCCGGTTGCCGGCGTAGTCGGGGCCGGGGTTTCCCAGGCCGGCCACGATCCACAGGTCGGTGGACGTATCGCTCATCGGTGCGCTCCCGCGGGGCGTCGGACGGACGGTGTCGACGGCTCCGCCGGAGCCGTGCGCCGGGCCGGGCCCGACCGTACGCAGGACGGTCGGGCCCGGCCCGGCGGGACGGAACAGCAGGTGTTACGCGGCGGACTCGTCGGTCTCGGTGCCCTCGGCGGCGGGCTCCTCGGCCTGCGCGGCGAGGACCTGGATCACGACGGTGTCCTCGTCCACGTGCAGCGTGGTGCCCTTGGGCAGCGGCACGTCCTTGGCGAGGATGGTGTCACCGGCGACGAGGCCCTCGACGGAGACGTGGAACGACTCCGGGATGTGGGTGGCCTCGGCCTCGACGGGCAGCGAGTTGAGCGCGTACTCGAGGATGTGCTGGCCGGGGCCCAGGTCACCGTCGGCGACCAGCGGCACGTCGACGTGCACCTTCTCGCCCTTCTTGACGGTGAGCAGGTCCACGTGGACCAGGAAGCCGCGGATGGCCTCGCGCTGCACGGCCTTGGGGATGACGAGTTCCTTGCGGCCCTCGACGTCCAGGGTGATCAGGACGTTGGAGGTCTTGAGCGCCATCATCATGTCGTAGCTGGGCAGCTCGACGTGCACGGTGTCGGCGCCGTGGCCGTAGATGACCGCGGGGATCTTCTCCTCGCGGCGCAGCCGGCGGGCGGCGCCCTTGCCGAACTCGCGGCGGATGGTGGCGGAGATGTTGACGTCGGCCATGGTTCGGCTCCTCGTACTGGGACGGATGTGACCGTCACCCGGCCCACGACAGGCCTGCTACGAAGAGCACGTCGATAACGGACAACCGCACCAAGGAGTGCGGCCTCCCTCGCCGAGCAACATCGCAGATGCTACCCGGCGGGGAGGCCGCAGCAGAAATCGATCACGTTCTCCGGCACGGGGCCGGCCGGCCCGCCGCGGCACCGGGGCGCCGTACGGCGGACGTGTCAGCTCGGCTCCTCGAAGAGGCTGGTCACCGAGCCGTCCTCGAAGACCTCGCGGACCGCGCGGGCGATCATCGGGGCCATGGACAGCACCGTCACCTTGTCGAGGTCCAACTCCTCCGGGGTGGGGAGGGTGTTGGTGAAGACGAACTCGCTGACCTTGGAGTTCTTCAACCGGTCCGGCGCGGGGTGGGACAGGATGCCGTGGGTGGCGGTCACGATGACGTCCTCGGCACCGTTGGCGTACAGGGCGTCCGCCGCGGCGCAGATCGTGCCACCGGTGTCCACCATGTCGTCGACCAGGACGCACACCCGGTTCCGGACGTCACCGACCACCTCGTGCACGGTGACCTGGTTCGCCACGTCCGGGTCACGGCGCTTGTGCACGATGGCCAGCGGGGCGCCCAGCCGGTCCGCCCAGCGGTCCGCGACCCGGACCCGGCCGGCGTCCGGGGAGACGACGGTGAGCTTCTCCCGGTCCACCCGGTCGGCGATGTAGTCGGTCAGCAGCGGCAGCGCGAACAGGTGGTCCACGGGGCCGTCGAAGTAGCCCTGGACCTGGTCGGCGTGCAGGTCGACGCTGACCACGCGGTGCGCGCCGGCGGCCATCAGCAGGTCCGCCATCAGACGGGCCGAGATGGGCTCGCGGCCGCGGTGCTTCTTGTCCTGGCGGGCGTACCCGTAGAACGGGATGACCACCGAGATGCTGCGCGCGGACGCCCGCTTCAACGCGTCGATCATGATGAGCTGTTCCATGATCCACTTGTTGATGGGCGCGGTGTGGCTCTGGATCAGGAAGCAGTCGGCGCCCCGCACCGACTCCTCGAAACGGACGTAGATCTCACCGTTGGCGAAGTCGATCGCCTTCGTCGGGACCAGGTCCACTCCCAGCTCGCTGGCCACCTCCTCCGCCAGCTTCGGGTGGGCGCGGCCGGAGAAGAGCATCAGCTTCTTCTCGCTGGTCGTCTTGATCCCGGTCACTGCACCGTCTCCTTGGGTTCTGCCAGATGTGCGTGTCTCACCGTACGCCCTCACCGGCGAGCCTCCGCGCCGGACCGGGCGCGGTCACCGGCCGTCGGTGTCCGGCTCGGCGGCGGACTTCGCCGCCTGGGCGGCGGCGCTGCCCGGCCGCTTG
>NZ_BAAHCA010000162.1:0-7547 GCF_054776295.1 Streptomyces sparsus | reverse complement strand
CCGGTCCGCGGCACGCTCACCGGGCACGTCGACGGTTCCCAGCAGCGTCGTGCCCAGTGCCGCGGCGATCTCCGCTTCGGTGCGCGGCCGGCGACCCACCCGTGCGGCGGTGAGCTGGCCGATGACCGCGAACAGGAAGAACGACAGGGCCCCGGCGACGACGAGCTGCGTCCTCGTCGGCGGTGTCCCGCCTTCCGGCCGGGCCGCGGGCCCCATGACGACCGTGCCGGCCTTGCCGGCGGCCGGGTCGGCCTCGTCCAGCTTCCTGACGGCCTCCTGCAGCGCGGTGCGCAGCTTCGCGAGTTCGGTGCGGGTCTGCACGCTCTCCACGGTCCGCCCCGGATCGGCCGCGTCGGCCAGCTCGGTGATGCGGCGGCTGGTCCGCAGCACCGTCTGCCGCAGCGCCTCGGGCCGCCCCGCTTCGGGACCGGCGTCGTCACCCCCGATCCGCGCGGAGAACGCGGCGAACTGCTGGACCATCTCGTCGGAGAGCTGCTGTGCGCGCTCGGGGGTGTCGGCCGTGCCCGTGATCCTGACGATGTTCCCGTCGGTGGCCTCGGCGCTCACCCGGTCCCGCAGTTCGCTGCCGCCGACCCCGGTCCAGCCGAGCGCGTCAGCCGCCCGGTCGACCACCATCGAACTGGTCGCGATCTCCGCCTGGGTCAGCAGCTCGCGCTCCTGCCACGCCCCCGGAAGCAGCACCGACGCCGACGTCGTGTAGCGCGGCGGGACCAGGAGCGAGGTGCCGTACCCGACGAGCGCGCCCACCACGGCGAGAACGGTGAGAAGTCGCCGGCGCCGACGGATGAGCCGCCCGATCGTGGCCAGGCGTATCAGGTCATCGCTCAACGGTGCGGCCCCCTCGCTGCCCGGTACGGGGCGCCCGCCGGCGCCGGAGCGGCGCACGACAGGCAGCGGCATAGGCGGCGAGCAGCGACGCTTGTGAGTTCTTCCAGGAGAGCGGCCCGCTGATCCGCTCCTGGCCGATCCTGCCCATCCGGGCCCGCCGCTCCGGATCGTCCAGCAGCAGCGCGATCAGCTCGGCGAACCCGGCCTCGTTGTTGGCGGGCGCGTAGACGGCGGCGTCACCGGCGGAGACCCGCGCCTCGCGCAGGTCGAACGAGACGATCGGCCGGCCCATCACCATGTACTCCAGGACCTTGTTCATGGTCGACACGTCGTTGAGCGGGTTGTGCGGGTCGGGGGAGAGGCACACGTCCGCGGTGGACAGGTAGCGCACCAGCTCGGCGTCCGGAATGCGCCCGGTGAACCGCACCTGCTCGGAGAGCCCGAGCTGCCGGGACAGCTCCACCATCGCGTCGAAGGTGTCGCCGGCGCCGACGAACACCGCGTGCCAGTCAGTCCGTCCGAACTCGTCGCGCAGCTTGGCGAGGGACCGCAGGGCGTAGTCGACGCCGTCCTGCGGGCCCATGACGCCGAGGTAGCACAGCAGGTGGGGCCGGCCGGCCTTCAGCTCCGGCTCGGGCGGTACGGGGTGGAACCGGTCGACGTCGGGAGCGCTGCGCACCACGAAGACGTCCGCCGGCCGTCGGCCGCCACGCCGCACCGCGACGTCCCGGTAGCTCTCGTTCGTGGCGAGCACGACGTCCGCGGCCCGGTAGGTCAGCCGTTCCAGCGCGCACACGGCGCGGTAGAGCAGGTCCTCGCCGCGGTCGAACCGGGAGAGGTACAGCTCGGGCACCAGGTCGTGCTGGTCGAAGACGAACCGTGCTCCGCGCCGCTTCAGCCACAGCGCCGGAAGGAACAGCAGGTCGGGCGGGTTGCAGGCGTGGACCACGTCGACCGGGCCGACCTTCCGGGCCAGCCGGACCGTGTGCCACAGCGCCGCCCCGTACTCCCGCAGATAGCCGGCCGGCCCTCCGGTGGCCGCCCGCAGCGGGTAGCGGTGGATCCGCACGCCGTCGATCTCCGCCTCCGCCTCCGTGTCCCGCTTACCGCCCCGGGGGCAGACGACGTGCACCTCCCAGCCCGCGTCGCGCAGCGTCGTGCACTCCTGCCACACCCGCCGGTCGAACGGCACCGACAGGTTCTCCACCAGGAGCAGCGCGCGCCGGCCCGGCCGGTCGCCGCTGATCGTTTCACCAGGCAAGGCCCACGTACCCCGGTTCGGCCCGCCGCGCCTCGGCGTCGGGAAGGTGGACAAGGTCGACGATCACCGTGCCGTCGCCATGGGGGAGGGCCGACAGCACGGCCGGATCCCTCGTCCCGACCAGGCACACGTCGGCGTGTTCAAGCACCTCCTCGACGGAGTTCGCGAGCAGTTGCGCGAGGTGCGGCAGCCGGGTCTCGATGTACTCGCGGTTCGCGCCGAGCAGCCGGGAGAGGCTCACGTTGGCGTCGTAGATCCGCAGGTCGTACCCCTTGCCGAAGAGCCGCTCCGCCAGCTCGACGAGCGGGCTCTCGCGGAGGTCGTCGGTGCCGGGTTTGAAGGACAGCCCGAACAGGCCCGCCCGGCGCTTGCCGGTGCGCTCGACCAATTCCACCGCGCGTTGCAGATGGTCGGAGTTGGAGGGCAGGACGTGGGCGAGGATGGGCACCGACACGTCGGCCCGCTGCGCCGCGTGGACCAGGCTGCGCAGGTCCTTGGGCAGGCAGGAGCCACCGAAGGCGAAGCCGGGACGCAGATAGGCGGGGCTGATGTTCAGCTTGCGGTCGGCCAGGAACACGTCCATCACCTGGTGCGAGTCCACGCCGAGCGCCCGGCACACCGCGCCCAGTTCGTTCGCGAAGCCGATCTTGAGGCCGTGGAACGCGTTGTCCGCGTACTTGATCGCCTCAGCCGTCGGTACCGGCACCCGGAACACCTCACCGGGCAAGCCCTCGTACAAGGCCACCACCGCGTCACCGCTCGCCGGGTCGAGCTCCCCGACGACGGTCTTGGGCGGGTCGAAGAAGTCCCGCACGCTTGTGCCCTCGCGCAGGAACTCCGGGTTGACCGCGACCCCCAGGTCCATGCCGGCCGTGCCGCCGACGTGCTTCTCCAGGATCGGCAGGAGCAGGTTCAGGCAGGTGCCCGGCAGCATGGTGCTGCGGAACACGACGGTGTGCCGCCCACCCCGCTCGGCCAGCGCGGCGCCGATCTGCTCGGTCACCCGCTCCAGGTAGGTGGTGCACAGGCTGCCGTTGGGCTCCGACGGCGTGCCCACGCAGACCAGCGACAGCTCGCTGCCCGCTATCGCCTCGCGGACGTCGCCGGTGGCCCGTAACGCCCCGCTGTGCACGACCTCGGCGATCAGCTCGCCGATCCGCTCCTCGACCACCGGGGCCCTGCCGCTGTTGACCAGGTCGACCTTCACCTGGTTCACGTCCACCCCGACGACCTCGTGGCCCATGCTGGCCAGGCACGCGGCCGACACGCAGCCCACGTAGCCGAGCCCGAAAACGCTGACCCTCATGACGCGTTCCTCCCCGCCGAGCAGGCCTTCCGGCCCGCGTTCCGCACGCCGGCCGCAAACCGACCCCCGCACATCAGTAGGCCCCCTGGCCGTGGAGAACGGCACGCAGCGTCTTCCACAGGATCACCGCGTCCAGGGCGAGCGACCAGTCCTCCACGTACCGCAGGTCCAGCCGGACCGCCTCCGCCCACGACAGGTCGCTCCGTCCGCTGATCTGCCACAGGCCGGTGAGTCCGGGCTTGACCAGCAGCCGCCGCCGGATGTCCGGGCCGTAGGCGGCGGACTCCTCCGGTAACGGAGGCCGCGGGCCGACGAGCGACATCGACCCGGTGAGCACGTTGAGCAGCTGCGGGAGCTCGTCGATCGAGTACCGGCGCAGCACCGCGCCCACCCGCGTCACCCGCGGGTCCCGCCGGAGCTTGAACAGCAGGCCGGCGCCCTCGTTGCGGTCGGCCAGCTCGGCACGTGCCCGGTCGGCCCCGGCGACCATGGTGCGGAACTTGAGAATGGTGAACTCGCGACCGTCCTTGCCGACCCTGCGCTGGCGGTACAGGGCCCCGCCCCGGCTGTCCACCAGTACGAGCAGCCCGACGAACACCATCAGCGGCGCGAACAGCGCCAGCAGGATCGCCGCGCCCACCCGGTCGACGACCTCCTTGACCACCCGGCGGCCCCCGGAGAAGGTCGGCATGCTGACCTTCAGCAGCGGTATCCCGAGCACCGCGTCGACGTGCAGCCGCGGCCCGGCCACCTCCATCAGCACGGGAGCCACGACCATCTCGGCGTCGCTGCCCTCGATGTTCCAGGCCAGCCGCTGGAGGCGGTCCGGTGACCAGTGCGGGTCCGGGGTGATCGCGACGACACGGTAGCCGTCGCGATTGACGTGGTCGGCGACGTCCGCCAGCCGGCCGACGACCGGCACGCCGTCCAGGTGGCCACCGGCGAGCCCGAGACCGTCCGGCGTGCACACCGCGTCCACCCGCCAACCGAGGTGGGGAAACCTGCGGGTGCGGGCGACCAGGTCGCGCACGGTGGCCGGGCTCCCGGCAGCGAGCACCGGGCGCAGGCACCGCCCTTCGTTCCGCTGCCTGTGCAGCCACAGACGCAGCAGGTACCGCGCGGTCATGGCGACCAGCGCGATCGCGGGGATCGCGACGAAGATCCAGAGCTTGATGTTGCGCGAGGTGAGGGCGATACCGCCGAGTGCCAGTACGACGGTCGCCGTGAACAGCGAGCGTCCGAGCCGGCGGAACTCCTCGGCGCCCTGGCCGAGCACGGCCGGAGCCCACGACCGGCTCACCGCGAGCGACCCCAGCACCAGCAGCTCGGTGCCGAAGGCGAGAATGCCCCACTTCTCATGCCAGTCGGCCGCGTCCCGGGCTCCGAAGAAGCCGCCGATCGCCGCCACCACCAAGGCGGTGGCCACCGTGTCGCTGGTGATCACGGTACGGCGGTACCGCTGCTCCCAGTCGACCGCGGGTCTGCTGACGTCCCCGCTCGCCAGACGCCCGCGCGCCGGCGGAAGCGGGCTGACCAACCCCCCATGCCGCACAGAACCCCCCGGTTCCCAGTGGCTCGACGTGCTCGCCCATCACTGTCCGTGCCCTGGGCGGCCCCCCGCCCCCGCACTGTTCCCCCTCTCGGGAGGCCCCCGCCCCCGTACGGCGTTCCGGCTGTTGCCGAGCCACGTGAACAACCCGCCCCGGCGGCGGCAGAATCGTGCGTACTGCCGGACTTTCGAGGTGCGCGGCAGCGCGTCGGAACCCCGGGTGCTCCCCGCACCCTAGGCCCTTTCCCGGGCCCCGCGAATTGATCATCCCCTCGGCCTGCGGCGGGGACGCGACTGCTGGCTTTCGGTAGCGCCTGATCTGTGGACCGATGTCGGCCGTCTTGTGTCCGACCGCTGAAGCACGGTCAATCTAGACCATCGGGGGCCGTTGTGTAGAGGGGATGTGTGCAATTTTCGTACTCGGGATTTTCAGGCCGGATCTGGTCCATCGATCGGTCTCCGCCTACGGGCGCGCACTGACGCCGGCGTGCGCCCCGGCAACCCCTGAGCCCCGCGTGACAGTGGTTCGGAACGCTGCAACAGGCTTGCCAGGAAGCCCTGTTGGCCATCATTCTCCGCTGCCGCGCACTCCGTGGTGCCGCAACGGGAGCCCCGAGGCCGGCGGGCGAACGATCCGGACGGCGAGGTACACGAGGTGATCGTCACGTGTTTCGCCGGCATGTCCGTGGGTGTACGCGGCGCCTCGGTGCTCGGGTGAATGCCGTGATTCCGCTCAAGGTGCTGGTGGAGAGGTTGCGGAACAGAACGTGTGGCACTGGAAGCGCGAGGAAAGGGGCCTGGAAAGGGAATTGCGGAAAAGAGGAAGCTGATCAACCGTTTATGACGTCCGTTCGGCGACCAGCGACTCGCAGGGCCTGGCGAGAAAAGCGGAAAAGGGGCCTCCGGATACGGGGATCATCTTTCGGCCAGCGGTGAAGCACCCTTCCGACGACGCACCACTTCGCGCCACTCGCGGTGCCGGTGCCGGCGGGCAAGGGCGTCCGAGCCGCGGTCCGCGACCCGGACGGGACGTTCGGAGAGCACCCCCTCGTCTCCTCACCCAGGAGTGGCCCGACCCGTCCGGGACGGCGCGGAGGCGTCGGTGAGGTCGGCTCCGGCGTCGGCGTCCCGCCGGGAGTGGCCGACACCGTGCCAGTCCAGGCACGTGACGGTCGCGTCGTCCTCCAGGTGGCCGTCGTTGGCGTCGACGATCGCCGCGATGAGGGCGCGGGCGGCCTCGCGGGGGTGCAACGCGCGGGTGCGCACGATCAGGTCGGACAGGTCCAGGCGGCTGGCGTTGCGTTCCAGCATGCCGTCGGTCAGCATCACCAACCGGTCGCCCGGCCGCAGGTCCAGCGTCTGCACCTGGTAGGTGTGAGGGGTGTCGAAGCCGAACGGCATGTCGACGGCCGGGGTGATCTCCTGCACCTGTCCGTCCCGCATGCGCAGCGGCCAGGGGTGTCCGGCGTTGACGAACTCGGTCCTGCCGTCGATCAGGCTGATGCGCAGCAGCTGGCCGGTCACGTAGCTCTGGCGACCGTGCTCGCGCATGGCCTGGTCCGCCTGGCGGGCCTGCTCGGCCAGGTCGGCACCGGCGCGCCGTGCCCGGCGCAGGGCGCCCACCAGGAGGGTGGCCAGCAGCGAGGCCTCCACTCCGTGCCCCATGGCGTCGGTGACGGAGAGCTGGACGGTGTCCCGGTCGATCACGTAGTCGAAGGTGTCACCCCCGACGTGGTCGGCCGGCTCCAGCGCCCCCGCCACCGCGAACTGCGCCGCCTCGCACGCCAGCGACGCCGGGAGCAACCGGTGCTGGATCTCCGCGGCCAGACTCAGCGGGGTGGTGCGGCGCCCCCACTGGTACACGTCGGTGAAGGACCGGTTCGCGATGACGATGTAGGCCAGGGCGTGCGCGGTTTCCGTGATCTCCCCCATCACCTCCGCGTCCGGCGCCGTGGGCAGGAACAGTTCGAGGAGCCCGATGGCGTCCCCGCGGTTGGTCACCGGGGCGACGATCCGCACGAGTGCGCCGTCGCCCTTGTCCTCCACGCTCGGCCGCTGACTGCGTATCACGTCGTCGTACAACGTGCCCCGCAGCGTGATGCGCCGGGCCGGTTCCTCGGTGTCGACGCTGCCCGCCGCCCCCAGCCGGACGACCGCGCCGCCGGTGAAGTCGGTGATGAGGAACGACACCGAGGCGGCTCCGAGGTGCTCCCTGAGCATGTCCGCGACCACGTCGAGCGACTCGACGGGAGCCGCGGACTCCGCCGCCGCCAGCGTCTTGCCCAAGGTCATCGTCCCGCCCCGGCCGCGCGTGTTCCCGACACCACCTGTGCTCGGTTCGCTCTCCCCGGCAGACCCGCGCACGGTCACGTTGACTCCTCACTTCTCGCTGGTGCTCCGGCTCCCTCCCGAGTAACACGAGGGACCGGCGTCGAACCCCGCACCGGGCAGGTGCCATTGCACCACAGGGCCCCTGGACGGACGCACCTGCCGGGCCGCCGTTCCCGTCCGTGGACAGCCGGGAACCCGCCGCCGTGGGGGACGCCGGCGACCCGCGGCCGGCCGCCCGCCGGTTCGCGGCG
>NZ_BAAHCA010000161.1:0-7584 GCF_054776295.1 Streptomyces sparsus | reverse complement strand
CGGGCCCGCGCTGCCGCCGTCCCGTCCGGCCGGCTCAGGCGTCACGGTGCCGTTCCGCGGCCAGTCCGGCCCGGCGGAGCAGCACCGCCTGCCGGACGTAGTCGGCGGCGGTCCCCACCGTCAGCACGACCGCTGCCGCCATCACCCACCAGCGCAGCGACGCCAGTCCGCCGGTCATCACCAGGATGTACATGCCCACCGCGACACCCTGGGCTAGGGTCTTCACCTTTCCGCCGCGGCTGGCGGGAATGACACCGTGCCGGATCACCCAGAACCGCATCAGGGTGATGCCCAGCTCCCGGGCGAGGATCACGCCCGTCACCCACCAGGAGAGGTCTCCCAGAGCGGAGAGGCACACGAGTGCGGCGCCCATGATGGCCTTGTCCGCGATCGGGTCGGCGATCTTCCCGAAGTCGGTGACGAGGTTGTAGCGCCTGGCCAGCTCTCCGTCGAAGAGGTCGGTGATCATGGCGACGGTGAACGCCGCCCAGGCGAAGGAGCGCCAGACCGGGTCGTGTCCGCCGGCTGCCAGCATCAGGGCCACGAAGCCGGGGATGAGCGCCAGCCGCACCATGGTGAGGATGTTGGCGATGTTCCACAGGCTCGCCTGCTGACGTGCGGCCGGCCGTTTGCGCTGGGCCATGGGACCGCCGCCGGCCGCGGAGGCCGGGATGCCGGTCATCTGGGCGCCTCCTCGCAGTCCAGCGGTTCGGCGATCAGATCCACTCCCTCGCTCGCCACCGCCTTGGCTTCGACGATACGTCCCGGGGTGAGCCGGTGGGCGTCGGGCCCGGTCAGCCGGACCTGGCCGTCCGTCTCGGGTGCCTGGTGCGCGGCCCGGCCCAGCACGCCGTCCTCCGCGTCGACCGTCTCGACGAGCACCGAGAGCGTCTCGCCGAGCCGTTCCTCGGCACGCTGGGAGGTCAGCTCCTCGGCGAGCCGGCCGAGGTGGGCGAGGCGTTCGGCGACGGTGTCGGGGTCGTTCTTCTCCTCGTAGCCGGCGGCCTCGGTGCCGTCCTCGTCGGAGTAGCCGAACACACCGATGGCGTCCAGTCGGGCCGCGGTCAGAAAGCGTTCCAGTTCGGCGAGGTCCTGTTCGGTCTCCCCGGGGAAGCCGACGATGAAGTTGGACCGGACGCCGGCCTGCGGCGCCTTCGCCCGGATCGACGCCAGCAGGTCGAGGAAGCGGTCGGTGTCGCCGAAGCGGCGCATGGCCCGCAGCACCTTGGGCGCGGAGTGCTGGAAGGACAGGTCGAAATAGGGCGCGACCTTCTCCGTGCCGGTCAGCACCTCGATGAGGCCGGGGCGCATCTCGGCGGGCTGGAGGTAGCTGACGCGGATCCGCTCGATGCCGTCGACGGCCGCCAGTTCGGGCAGCAGCGTCTCGAGCAGGCGGATGTCCCCGAGGTCCTTGCCGTAGGAGGTGTTGTTCTCGGAGACCAGCATGACCTCCTTGACCCCCTGCTCGGCGAGCCAGCGGGTCTCCCCCAGCACGTCCGAGGGACGCCGGGAGATGAACGAGCCGCGGAAGGAGGGAATGGCGCAGAACGAGCAGCGGCGGTCGCATCCGGAGGCGAGCTTGACCGAGGCGACGGGGTTGTTGTCGAGGCGGCGGCGCAGCGGGGCGCGGGGGCCGGAGGCCGGCGCCACCCCGGCGGGCAGGTCACTCGGCGGCGGCGCGGACTGCTCGCCGTGGCCGGGCAGGGCGACCGCGGTGTCCTGTCGTTCGGCGGGGCTGATCGGCAGCAGCTTGCGCCGGTCGCGGGGGGTGTGGGAGGCGTGCACCCCGCCGGCCAGGATCGTCTGGAGCCGGTCGGAGATGTCGGTGTAGTCGTCGAAGCCGAGCACACCGTCGGCCTCGGGGAGCGCCTCGGCCAGTTCCTTGCCGTACCGCTCGGCCATGCAGCCGACGGCCACCACGGCCTGGGTCCGGCCCTGCCCGCCCTTGAGGTCCCCTGCTTCCAGCAGGGCGTCCACGGAGTCCTTCTTGGCGGCCTCCACGAAACCGCAGGTGTTGACGACGGCGACGTCCGCGTCGGCGGCTTCCTCGACGAGGTCCCAGCCGTCCGCCGCAAGACGGCCCGCCAGCTCCTCCGAGTCCACCTCGTTACGGGCGCAGCCAAGAGTGACAAGGGCGACAGTACGGCGTTCGGGCATGGGCTCAGCCTACTTTGTCCGGGCCGGGCAGTCGGCCGGTGCCCTTCCGGGCACCGCCGACCGCCCCGCTCGGCCTGTCCGGCTCGCCGGTCTCCCGGCTCGCGCGGCGCCTGTCGGGGGGCGACCGTCAGCCCTGTTCGGGGTCGCCCTTGGTGTAGCTGACCCGCTGCACCTGGCCGACGTCACCGATGCGCTGGACCTTCTTGCCGTTGACGAACAGCTCGACCGCGCCGGCGTTGCCGAGCACCAGGTCGATCTGCTCCTTGTCGGTGAACGTGCGGGAGTCGCCCTCCTTGAGCACGCCCTCGTGCATCAGCCGCCCGGTGTGGTCCTCGGCGGAGATCCAGCTGTTGCCGCCGTCGGCCACCAGCCGGACGGTGACCTTGTCGGCGGGCGCCGCGGCGATCGCGCTGTCGGAGGGCTCGGGCTTGGCGTCGGCGGGCTTGCTCGGGCTCGGGCCGGCCGACGGCTCGCTGGAGGGTGCGGACTCGGCGACGGTGTCGGCGGTGCCGCCGTCCCCGCTGAACAGGGTGAAGCCGACGAAGCCGACCACCGCGACGATGGCGGCGACCATCGCCGCCGTCCAGTTCGGCCGGCGCGGCTCGGGGCGGATCCGTTCCGCCTCGAAGAGCGGGGCGGCCGGCGTCGCCGTGGGACGGCCGCCGTGCTCGGCGTCGTACTGCTCGACGAGGGCAGCCGCGTCGAGGCCCACCGCCTTGGCGAGCGTGCGGATGTGCCCGCGTGCGTAGACGTCGCCGCCGCACCGGGAGAAGTCGTCCTGTTCGATCGCGTGCACGATCGGGATACGCACACGCGTGGCGGAACTGACCTCGTCAACGGTCAGCCCCGCGTCGATTCGGGCCTGCTGGAGGGCTCGACCGACCGAAGGCCGGTCCTCTTCGGGGGAGTTACCGAGGGACACGAGAGCGCCTTTCGAGCGTGCAGCCACCTGCTGGAGATTCAGTCTAGGGGGGTCGGGAAAGGGTCGGGCAAGCGGGCGGGCGGTGTTTGTCCGCCATCGGGATTGCCGTGCGTCCCGGACGGCGGAATGCGCCGACCCTCCGGCAGCCTGCCACCGGAGCGGGGAGCGTATGCATTCCACCTACCCAGGTAACGGGACGTGCCACGCGCGGAAACGGTTGCCCGGATGCTCCTTACGAGTGACTCCCACCGCGGATCACCTCCAGCAGCCCGTCCAGCTCGTCCGGTTTGACCAGTACGTCACGTGCCTTGGAGCCCTCGGTGGGTCCGACCACACCCCGGGACTCCATGAGGTCCATCAGCCGGCCGGCCTTGGCGAAGCCGACCCGGAGCTTGCGCTGGAGCATCGACGTGGAACCGAACTGGGTGGAGACGACCAGTTCGGCTGCCTGGCAGAGCAGGTCCATGTCGTCGCCGATCTCCTCGTCGATCTCCTTCTTCTTGGTCTGCCCCACGGTCACGTCGTCCCGGAAGACCGGGTTCATCTGCTGCTTGCAGTGTCCGACGACGGCCTCGATCTCCGCCTCGGCCACGAACGAACCCTGCATGCGGATGGGTTTGTTGGCTCCCATCGGCAGGAACAGCCCGTCACCCTTTCCGATGAGCTTTTCGGCGCCCGGCTGGTCGAGGATGACCCGGCTGTCCGCGAGCGAGGACGTCGCGAAGGCGAGCCGGGAGGGCACGTTCGCCTTGATCAGACCCGTCACCACGTCCACCGACGGCCGCTGGGTGGCCAGCACCAGGTGGATGCCGGCGGCCCTGGCCAGCTGGGTGATGCGCACGATGGCGTCCTCGACGTCCCGGGGGGCGACCATCATCAGGTCGGCCAGCTCGTCGACGATCACCAGCAGGTACGGGTAGGGGGCGAGCTCCCGCTCGCTGCCCTCCGGAGCGGAGATCTTGCCGCTGCGCACGGCCGCGTTGAAGTCGTCGATGTGGCGGAAGCCGTAGGCGGCCAGGTCGTCGTAGCGCAGGTCCATCTCGCGCACGACCCACTGGAGGGCCTCCGCCGCCTTCTTCGGGTTGGTGATGATCGGCGTGATCAGGTGCGGAATGCCCTCGTACGCCGTCAGCTCCACCCGCTTGGGGTCGACGAGCACCATCCGGACGTCCTCCGGGGTGGCCCGCACCATCACCGACGTGATCAGGCAGTTGATGCAGGACGACTTGCCCGAGCCGGTGGCGCCCGCTACCAGCAGGTGCGGCATGGAGGTCAGGTTGACCTTGACGTAGCCGCCCTCGACGTCCTTGCCGAGCGCCACCAGCATCGGATGGGTGTCGCCCACCGCGTGCGCCGAGCGCAGCACGTCACCGACGTTGACCATCTCGCGGTCGCTGTTGGGGATCTCGATGCCGACCGCGGACTTGCCCGGGATCGGGGAGATGATCCGCACGTCCGGGCTGGCGACGGCGTAGGCGATGTTCTTGGCCAGTGCGGTGATCTTCTCGACCTTCACCGCCGGGCCCAGCTCGATCTCGTACCGCGTGACCGTCGGCCCGCGGGTGAAGCCGGTGACCGCCGCGTCCACCTTGAACTCGGTGACCACCTTCGTCAGCGAGTCCACCACGGCGTCGTTGGCGGCGCTGCGGGTACGCCCCGGCCCACCGCGTTCCAGCAGGTCCAGCGGCGGCAGGGCGTAGGTGATGTCACCGGCCAGCTGGAGCTGCTCGGCACGGGACGGCAGCGGGCCCTCGGCCACCGCGCTCGCCTTGGTCAGGTCCGGCACCGCGTGGCGGCCGGAGTCGTCCTGCCCGGCGCCGTCCCCGGTGTCCGCCGACGCCTCGACGGCTTCGGCACGCTGCCGGGCGATGCCGCTGGTGAGGTCGGCCACCACCGGCGAGGGCTGGACACCGTGCAGCACCGCCCCGTCGAGGTCGGCGGCGGCCGCCGCGTCCAGGTCCACCGCGTCCAGCGAGCTGTCCGGCCCGGTGTCGTTGACGGACGGCACGTGGGCGGTGTCACGCCGGGAACGGCGGCCCCGACGGCCGTCCAGGGCCTCCTTCTCGGCGTGGTAGGCGTCGACGTCCTTGCGGAAGTCCGGCTTGCGCGGCCGTCGGTACTCACCCGCGACCGGCCCGTCCTCGTCCGCCGCGTCGAACTCGTCCGCGTCGTCGGCGAGCTGGTCGTCCCGCACCGGGCGGCGCTGCCGGCGGCGTTCCTCGTGCGGCGACCCGGCCACGACACCCAGCCGCACACCCAGCTGGTGCAGCCGCCGCGGAATGGCGTTGACCGGCGTCGCGGTGACCACCAGCACTCCGAACACGGTGACCAGGATCAGCAGCGGCACGGCGAGCACGTCGCCGAGCGTGAACATCAGCGGCTTGGACGCGGCCCAGCCGATCAGGCCGCCCGCGTCCTGCAGTGCAGAGTTGCCCTCGCTGCGACCCGGAGCACCGCAGGCGATGTGCACCAGCCCGAGCGCGCCCACCACCAGCGCGGACAGCCCGATGACGATGCGTCCGTTGGCGTCCGGCTTCTCCGGGTGCCGTATGAAGCGCACCGCCATCGCACCGAGCAGTATCGGCACCATCAGGTCGAGCCGGCCGAACGCGCCGGTGATCAGCATGGTGATGAGTTCACCCACCGGGCCCCGCAGGTCCGACCAGGTGCCCGCGGCCACGATCAGCGCGAGTCCGAGCAGCAGCAGCGCCACGCCGTCCTTGCGATGCGCCGGGTCCAGCCCGCGGGCTCCGCGCCCGATACCCCGGAACGTGGCTCCGACCGCGTGCGCGATGCCCAGCCACACCGCGCGGACCAGGCGGTAGAGGCCGTTGGGGGGCGAGGGCTTGGCGGGTGCTCGCTTCGCAGGCGCCTTCCGAGGAGAGGCCTTCTTCGCCGGAGCTCTCTTGGCGGCTGCCTTCTTCGCGGGCGCCTGCTTGGCGGCCTTGCCGGACGTACGTGAGGCCATGGTGGTGAGGTTACCGTCGTCCGGTGCGCAAGGCACGGATGAGTGCGTCTGTATGCCTGTGTGACATGTCGTCAGTCACCGGCGGTGGCCTTCACTGCTGGGACGACACCGACGACGGGGAGTCCTCCGCACCGGGCTCCAGAGCGTCAAGGGCCCGCCGCAGGCCGGTGAGTTTGCGTTCCAGGTGCGCGGCCGTGGAGACCGCGGCGGCGTCGGCGCTGTCGTCGAGCTGCTTGGAGAGAGCCTCGGCCTGTTCCTCCACGGCGGCGAGCCGAGCGGACAGTTCGGCCAGCAGACCGGCCGACTCCTTGGCCCCGTCGCCCGCCTGATGGCCGTTCTCCAGCTGGAGGCGCAGCAGCGAAGCCTGCTCGCGCAGCTGCACGTTCTTCATGTACAGCTCGACGAACACGGACACCTTCGCCCGGAGCACCCACGGGTCGAACGGCTTGGAGATGTAGTCCACGGCGCCGGCCGCGTAACCGCGGAAGGTGTGGTGCGGCCCGTGGTTGATCGCGGTGAGGAAGATGATCGGGATGTCCCGGGTGCGTTCCCGCCGCTTGATGTGCGCGGCCGTCTCGAAACCGTCCATGCCCGGCATCTGCACGTCCAGCAGGATCACCGCGAAATCGTCGGTGAGCAGTGCCTTGAGTGCTTCCTCCCCTGACGATGCCCGCACCAGCGTCTGATCGAGCGCGGAGAGGATCGCCTCCAGCGCCAACAGATTCTCCGGCCGGTCATCGACCAGGAGGATCTTGGCCTTCTGCACCATGGCCCGTCCTCCTCGCCCCGGCGGCGTCGAGGACGCCACCCCTGGGGACGACTTCTTTGCGCCGCCCGTCCTTGTGCCGGTCATGGTAGCCGCACCCTGCCGCCCACCACACCCTGTCACCGTGATGTCACTGTGCACGTAACCGGAACGCACCGTGCGGTGCGGGGGTTCCCCCGGACCCCCGCTTCCAGGCGTACCGGTCGCAAGCAGTCAACGTACCCTGCCCTGCCGCAGCCTCACACGTCACCCCGCCCGCATCCACTGCCGCATGACGTCCAGCAGGTGATCGGTGTCCACCGGTTTGGTGACGTAGTCGGACGCCCCCGAATCGATGCTCTTCTCCCGGTCGCCCTTCATCGCCTTCGCGGTGAGCGCGATGATCGGCAGGCCGGCGAACTGGGGCATCTTGCGGATCGCGACCGTCGTGGCGTAACCGTCCATCTCCGGCATCATGATGTCCATCAGCACCAGGGCCACGTCGTCGTGCTGTTCCAGCACCTCGATGCCCTCCCGGCCGTTCTCGGCGTACAGCACCTGGAGGCCGTTCTGCTCCAGGACGCTGGTCAGCGCGAAGACGTTTCGGATGTCGTCGTCGACGATGAGGACCTTCTCCGAGTGGAACCGCCCGCCCGCCGGTCGCGCGGTGGACGCGGCGGGTTCCTGCCGGCTGGACGGCCAGGAACCGTTGCTGCGGGAGGGCTGCGGCAGGTCGTCCGCCGCGGCACCCGACGAGCGCGACGCAGCCGGCTGCTCGTTCTCCCCGCGCCC
>NZ_BAAHCA010000160.1:0-7586 GCF_054776295.1 Streptomyces sparsus | reverse complement strand
CGCCCGCCGCCGTCACGCCCGCTGCCCGCCACACCGGCCACGCCCGTCGCCGACACGCCCGGGCGCCGGGCGGGCAGCGCAAACATCAGAGCATTGCCGCTGTCCAGAACGTCAAACTTACCGCCCTGCTTTTGTACACAAACGGCTCATGACGGCTGCCCCCGGCGGGACGATAGCCTTGCGTACGTGTTCAGCGCGATATCCGTGGACGGGGACCTCGGCAACGAAGCCTTCCCCGAACCCAGCCCGCAGCGCAGCCGCGCCCGGGGTGATGCTGGACGTTTCTCCAGGCCGGACGCCACCGCCGAGCAGCGGGCGTGTGCGCCCGCCGTGCGGTGGCGCGGGGCCCCACCCATCTGACGTCACGCAACGGCGCGCGACAGGAGCCAGAGGACATGCAGAACAAGCTGGACGAAGCAAAGGCCGAACAGCTCGTACGAGCAGCCCAGGTCGCTGAGGGCAGTCCCACCGGGAGCCTCCCGGTGCAGGGCCTCGACGCCGAGGCACTCCACGCCTATCTCCAGCGCTACTACCTGCACACCGCACCGGAGGACCTCACCGACCGGGACCCGGTCGACGTGCTGGGTGCCGCGCTCTCCCACCACCGGCTGGCCCAGGAGAGGCCGCAGGGCACCGCCAACGTCCGGGTCTACACCCCGACCGTCGACGAGAACGGCTGGACCTGCACCCACACGGTGGTGGAGGTCGTCACCGACGACATGCCGTTCCTGGTCGACTCCGTCACCAACGAGCTGTCCCGGCAGGGCCGCGGCATCCACATCGTCATCCACCCGCAGGTGATCGTCCGGCGCGACGTCACGGGCCGGATGCTGGAGGTGCTGGACGCCGGGCGCGACCCGCTGTCCCCCGCCGCCTCCCACGGCACCAAGGAGCTGCCGCCGGACGCCGTCACCGAGTCGTGGATCCACGTGGAGATCGACCGGGAGACCGACAGCGAGGACCTCCAGCAGATCACCACCGACCTGCGCCGGGTGCTCTCCGACGTGCGGGAGGCCGTCGAGGACTGGCAGAAGATGCGCAGCGCGGCGCTGACCATCGCCGAGAGCCTGCCCGAGGAGCCCACCGACGACCTGGACACCGCCGAGGTCGCCGAGGCCGCCGAGCTGCTGCGCTGGCTGGCCGACGACCGGTTCACCTTTCTCGGCTACCGCGAGTACGCGCTCGACACCGTGCCCGCCGACTCCGACGGCGCCGAGGACGTCCTGAAGCCGGTGCCGGGCACCGGCCTGGGCATTCTGCGCGCCGACCCCAGCCACCGTGCCACCGACGACGGCCACCCCGTCTCGCCGTCCTTCAACCGGCTGACCCGGGGCGCCCGTGCCAAGGCCCGCGAGCACAAGCTGCTGGTCCTCACGAAGGCCAACAGTCGCGCCACCGTGCACCGCTCCTCCTACCTCGACTACGTCGGGGTGAAGAAGTTCGACGCCGAGGGCAACGTGGTCGGCGAGCGCCGCTTCCTGGGGCTGTTCGCCGCTTCCGCGTTCGTGGAGACGGTCCGGCAGATCCCGGTGATCCGCCGCAAGGTCGAGGCGGTGCTGTCCGCCGCCGGCTTCACCCCTGACAGCCACGACGGACGCGACCTGCTCCAGATCCTGGAGACGTACCCGCGCGACGAGCTGTTCCAGATCCCCGTCGACGAGCTGCGGTCCACCGCCACGTCGGTGCTGTACCTCCAGGAGCGCCGCAGGCTGCGGCTGTTCCTCCGGCAGGACGAGTACGGCCGCTACTACTCGGCGCTCGTCTACCTGCCGCGCGACCGCTACACGACGGCCGTGCGGCTGCGGCTGATCGACATCCTCACCGAGGAGCTCAACGGCACCAGCGTCGACTTCACCGCCTGGAACACCGAGTCGGTGCTGTCCCGGCTGCACTTCGTGATCCGGGTCGAGCCCGGCACGGAGCTGGAGCCGCTCAGAGAGGCCGACGCGGACCGCATCGAGGACCGGCTCGCCGAAGCGGCCCGCTCCTGGGCGGACGGTTTCGCGGAGGCGCTGGTCGCCGAGTGCGGTGAGGAGCACGCCGCCGAGCTCGCCCACCGCTACGGCAGCCAGTCCTTCCCGGAGGGCTACAAGGCGGATTTCGCCCCCCGGGCCGCCGTCGCGGACATCCAGCACCTGGAGGAGCTGGACCACAGCGAGGGCGGCGAGGACTTCGGGCTCAGCCTGTACGAGCCGGTGGGCGCCGCCGCCGGTGAGCGGCGGTTCAAGATCTACCGCACCGGCCGGCCGGTGTCGCTGTCGGCGGTGCTGCCCATCCTGCAGGCGATGGGCGTCGAGGTGGTCGACGAGCGGCCCTACGAGCTGCGGTCGGGGGACGGCAGCAGGTCATGGATCTACGACTTCGGTCTGAGGCTGCCCTCCCACCACGTGCACGGCCTCGGTGACGACGCCCGCGAGCGTTTCCAGCAGACCTTCGCCGCGGTGTGGAACGGGCAGGCCGAGAACGACGGCATCAACGCCCTCGTGCTGGCCGCCGGACTGACGTGGCGCCAGGCCATGGTGCTGCGCGCCTACGCCAAGTACCTGTGGCAGGCTGGTGCGAAGTTCGGCCAGAGCACGATGGAGGAGACGCTCCGGAAGAACGTGCACACCACCCGGCTGCTGGTGAGCCTCTTCGAGGCACGGCTCGCCCCGGCACGGCAGCGGGCGGGCCGGGAGTTGACGGACGGGCTGCTGGAGGAGCTGGACGGCGCCCTGGACCAGGTGGCCAACCTCGACGAGGACCGCATGCTGCGGTCCTTCCTCACCGTCATCAAGGCCACCCTGCGCACCAACTACTTCCAGCGGAACCGGGACGGCGAGCTGCACGAGTACGTCTCGATCAAGCTCGACCCGCAGGCCATCCCGGACCTGCCCGCGCCCCGCCCGGAGTACGAGGTGTGGGTGTACTCGCCGCGGGTCGAGGGCGTGCACCTGCGGTTCGGCAAGATCGCCCGCGGTGGGTTGCGCTGGTCCGACCGGCGGGAGGACTTCCGCACCGAGATCCTGGGGCTGGTGAAGGCGCAGGAGGTCAAGAACACCGTCATCGTGCCGGTCGGCGCGAAGGGCGGGTTCGTCGGCAAGCGGCTGCCCGATCCGGCCGAGGGCCGGGACGCCTGGCTGGCCGAGGGCGTCTCCTGCTACCGCACCTTCATCTGCGGTCTGCTGGACATCACCGACAACCTGGTCGGCGGTGAGGTCGTGCCGCCCGCCGACGTGGTGCGCCACGACGGGGACGACACCTACCTGGTGGTCGCCGCCGACAAGGGCACGGCGACGTTCTCGGACATCGCCAACGAGGTCGCGATCTCGTACGACTTCTGGCTCGGGGACGCATTCGCCTCCGGTGGTTCGGCCGGCTACGACCACAAGGGCATGGGCATCACCGCCCGCGGCGCCTGGGAGTCCGTCAAGCGCCACTTCCGCGAGCTGGGGCACGACACCCAGACGCAGGAGTTCACCGTCGCCGGCATCGGGGACATGTCCGGTGACGTCTTCGGCAACGGCATGCTGCTCAGCGAGCACATCCGGCTGGTCGCGGCCTTCGACCACCGGCACGTCTTCCTCGACCCGTCACCGGACGCCGCCACGTCCTACGCCGAGCGCCGCCGGCTGTTCGAGCTGCCGCGTTCGTCGTGGGCCGACTACGACACCTCGCTGCTGTCCGCCGGCGGCGGCGTCTACCCGCGGACGGCGAAGTCCATCCCGGTGAGTGCCCAGGTCCGGGAGGCACTGGGCATCGAGGCGAGCGTCAAGAAGCTGACCCCGGCCGAGCTGATGCAGGCCATTCTCAAGGCCCCGGTGGACCTGCTGTGGAACGGCGGCATCGGCACCTACGTGAAGGCGTCGACCGAGTCGCACACCGACGTCGGCGACAAGGCCAACGACGCCATCCGGGTCGACGGCCGCGACCTGTGCTGCAAGGTCGTGGGGGAGGGCGGCAACCTCGGCCTCACCCAGCTCGGCCGCATCGAGTTCGCGGTCAACGGCGGCCGGATCAACACCGACGCCATCGACAACAGCGCCGGGGTGGACACCTCCGACCACGAGGTGAACATCAAGATCCTGCTCAACGCGGTCGTCGCCAACGGTGACATGACCGTCAAGCAGCGCAACGCGCTGCTGGCCGAGATGACGGACGAGGTCGCCGAGCTGGTACTGCGCACCAACTACGCGCAGAACGTCGCCCTGGCCAACGCGCTGGACACGGCACCGGGGCTGCTCCAGGCGCACCACCGCTTCATGCGGGCGCTGGGCCGCGCCGGCCGGCTGGACCGGGCGCTGGAGTTCCTGCCCTCCGACCGGGTGATCAAGGAGCGGCTGGCCAACGGCCAGGGTCTGACCCAGCCCGAACTCGCGGTGCTGCTGGCCTACTCCAAGATCACCGTGACGGAGGCGCTGGTCGGCACCGACCTGCCGGACGATCCGTACCTGCGTGAGCTCGCGCACGCCTACTTCCCCAAGGCGCTGCGCGAGCGGTTCCCCGCCGAGATCGACCAGCACGCGCTGCGCCGGCAGATCGTGACGACGCTGCTGGTCAACGACACGGTCAACACCGGCGGCACCACCTTCCTGCACCGGCTGCGGGAGGAGTCGGGGGCGTCGATCGAGGAGATCGTGCGGGCGCACACCGCGGCGCGCACCATCTTCGGCATGTCCTCCCTGTGGGACGACGTGGAGGCGCTGGACAACGTCGTGGCGGCCGACGTGCAGACCCGGATCCGGTTGCACCTGCGGCGGCTGGTCGAGCGCGGCACCCGCTGGCTGCTGGGCAACCGGCCCCAGCCGCTGCACCTGTCGGAGACGATCTCCTTCTTCCAGGAGCGGGTCGAGACGGTGTGGCGGGAGCTGCCCGGGCTGCTGACGGGCGAGGACCAGGCCTGGTACCGGACGCTGCACGACGAGCTGGAGGCTGCCGGGGTGCCGGCCGAACTGGCGCAGCGGGTGGCCGGGTTCTCGGCGGCGTTCCCGACGCTGGACATCGTGGCGGTCGCCGAACGCACCGGCCGGGACCTGATGGACGTGGCCGAGGTGTACTACGACCTCGCCGACCGGCTGGGCATCAGCCAGTTGCAGGACAGGGTGAGCGAGCTGCCGCGGGCCGACCGCTGGCAGTCGATGGCCCGTGCCGCCATTCGTGAGGACCTCTACGCGGCGCACCAACTGCTCACCGCGGACGTGCTGGCGGCAGGGGACGCGGGGGCGTCACCCGAACAGCAGTTCAAGGCGTGGGAGGAGAAGAACGCGGCGGTGCTCGGCCGGGCCCGGGCGACGCTCGACGAGATCAAGTCCTCGGACATCTTCGATCTCGCCAACCTCTCGGTGGCCATGCGCACCATGCGCACCCTGCTGCGCAGCAACCGCTGACGGCGGCACCGACCGGACGGCGCACACGGAGCCGGGGGTTCGACGCGAAGGCGTCGGGCCCCCGGCTCCGGCGTGTCCACCCGGCGGGGTGAACGCCGTCCGTACCGCACTTTGCCGTTCTGTGAACAAAAATGCGGAACGCGATCGCCTGTTCTGGCCTCTTGACTCCTGGTGGGCACGTTCAGGTGCCCGGTCGCGGCAGCGGGGTAGGCGGGGCGACAGCCCGTCGCCCGGTCGTTATTACTGACAATCAGTGCGATAAAATCCGGCATATTGCTGTCGTTTTGAGGAAGGTTGTTCCGTCTTATGGCGCTTCGGCTCTCAGTTGTGGTTCCGCTCTACAACGTGGAGACCTACCTGGAGGAGTGCCTGGAGTCACTCGCCGTGCAGACTCTGCGGGACATCGAGGTGGTGATGGTGGACGACGGGTCCACCGACAGCAGCGCCGAGATCGCCGCCGAGTTCGCCGCCCGTGACGAACGCTTCCGGCTCGTGCGGCAGTCCAACGGCGGTCTCGGCCACGCCCGCAACACCGGCGTGCGGCACTGCAACCCGGAGGCGGACTACCTCACCTTCGTCGACAGCGACGACATCATCCCGGACTACGCCTACGCCCTGTGCGTGCGCACCCTGGACGAGACCGGGTCCGACCTGCTCTCCGGCAACGTGCTCCTGCTGCGGTCCACCGGCACCGAGCAGTCGCCCATGCACCGCACTGCCATGGCCACCACCCGGCTGAAGACGCACATCACCCGGGACCAGTCGCTGATCTACGACCGGCTCGCCCCGAACAAGGTCTTCCGCCGGGACTTCTGGGACCGCCACGACATGGCCTTTCCGGAGGGCGTGCTCTACGAGGACATCCCGCTCACCCTGCCGGCCCACTTCCGGGCGCGCAGTGTGGACATCCTCAAGGAGCCCATCTACTACTGGCGGCAGCGCGACAGCGGCGGCCCGTCCATCACGCAGCGCCGCACCGAGCTGAACGCCGTCCGCGACCGGGTCGCGGCCGTCGACTCGGTGAGCCGCTTCCTCGCCGAACAGGGCGGCCGGGAGTACGCGCGCTACAAGCGCTGGTACGACAAGTCCGCGCTGGGCAGCGACATCCGCATCTTCATCAACGTGCTGCCCGAGGCCGACCAGGAGTTCCGCGAGCTCTTCATGAAGGTCGCCGGCGACTTCCTCAGCCGCGTCGACCCGCGGGTCACCGACACGCTGCCCGCCATCATGCGGCTGAAGTGGCACCTCATCCGCGAGGGCAGACTCGACGAGCTGCTGGAGGTGCTGGCCTACGAGAAGAAGAGCGTGCGCGGCATTCCCGTGGTGCGCCGCTTCCGGCGGTACGCGCGCTACCCGTACTTCGGCGACAAGGAACTGGGCGTTCCGAAGAAGGTCTACCGGCTGCGGCAGGAGCTCTCGCTGCGCAGCAAGGTGTCGGACATCCGCTGGGAAGGCGACCGCCTCCGCGTCACCGGCTACTCGTACATCAACAACCTCAACGTCCACAAGCGCCGCATGTCGCGCAAGGTGATCGGCCTGCGCAACAGCAAGACCCGGCGCACGCTCGTCCAGCCCGCCCGGACGACCTACGCGCCGCACGCCACCGCGGAGTCCGGCCAGGCCCGCTACTCCTACGACTGGTCGGGCTTCGAGTTCACCCTCGACGCCGCGAAGCTCAAGAGCCGCGGCCGGTGGACGGAAGGCACCTGGAGGTTCGCCATCGGCAACCTCAGCCGGGGCCTGCTGCGCCGCGGCGCGCTCAACCCGGGCCCGTTCGGGACCGGCAGCCACCCGCCCGTGCACTACGTCAGCGACCGGGTGCGCCTGGTGCCGCTCTTCGTCCGGGGACGGCTGCGGCTGAAGGTCGAGCACGTCCGCGCCCGCTTCCTCTCGCACCGCTTCCTCGACGACCACGTCGAGATCCGGCTCGCCTACCACGGGCGGCTGCCCGACGGCTGCGCGCTGCGGATGCGGCACGTGCGCCACCAGCTGGAGCACGACTACCCGGTGGAGGTGGAGAAGACCACCTCGGACCGCACGGTGGTGGTGGCCAGGGTTCCGCTCGCCGACGTCACCGCGGCCCGGGACCGGTCGAACCTGCTGGTCTCGCTGCGACCGCCGGAGAGCGAGACCTGGCGGCCCGCGCTGGTGCTGCCGCTGACCGCACGCGAGGCCGCGGAACGAGGTGCCGCGGCACGCGACGCCGCCGAGTCGGCGGAC
>NZ_BAAHCA010000159.1:0-7623 GCF_054776295.1 Streptomyces sparsus | reverse complement strand
CGGCATTCCCTGCCGCCCACCCGCCCCGACCGATGTGCCGGGCGGCCGCCTCCCCGCGGTGCGCACCGGGGGCGGACGCCTTTGTCCGGCGGCCCGTCAGGACGTGGCCTTGGCCTTCTTGCCGTCCGGGGTGATCGCGTGCCACACGTTGCCCTTGAGGTGGCCCTCGGTGTCGCCGGGGCTGGTGTCACCGGTGAACCAGTAGACCGGCCAGCAGTCGATGGCCAGCTGCTCGGTCCCGTCGGGGCGCTTGACGGTGAAGATGTCCTCGGCCTTGACGCCGCTCAGCTTGTCCTTGTCCACCGGCTTGGCGGGCTTCCAGGTGTCCAGGCAGGAGCCGACGCAGTTGGACTTCATCGGCCAGGCGGTGTCCTTGTCGAAGCGGTACAGGGTGCGGCCCTGCTCGTCGGTGACGATGGCGCCCAGCGTCGGGTCCTGTGCGGCGGTGAGCTCCGCCTCGCTGCCGCCCGCCGCGCTGTCCTCGCTGCCCGCGACCTCCTCGCCGCTGCCGGCCGCCTTGTCGCCGCCGGCCTTCGCCTGGCCCGCCTTGCCGCCGTCGGCGGCCAACGCGTTCCAGGTGCCGCCGACACCGTGGCCTTTGGTGTCACCGGGCTGGGCGTCCTTGGCGTAGCGGTAGACCGGCCAACCGCCCAGCGTGAGCTGCGACGTGCCGTCCGACCTGGTGAGCTTGCCGAGCAGTTCGGCGTTGATGCCCTCGGCGGCGGCCGCGTCGTCCGCCGGGACCGGCGGCCACGCGGTGGCGCAGTCGTCGTCGCAGTTGCTCTTCGCCGGGTCGGCGGTGTCCTCCTCGAAGCGGTACAGCGTCCACCCGGCGCTGTCGGTGACCACGCCGCCGAGCTGGGTGTCCTGGCGGAGCGCCAGCGTCTTGGCGGGGCCGCTCCTGTCGCCGCCCGCCGCCGGGCCGGTGTTGTCGGTGCCGTAGCCGCCCGAGTCGTACTGCGGCGCCAGCGACGAGCTGTCACCGGCCGGGGTCACGCTGTCCTGACCCGCGTCCGAGGACCCGCCGCATGCCGCCGTCATCACCATGACCGCCGCAACCGCCGCGCCCGCTGCCGCCGTCTGCCGCCGATTCCTCATGACCACTCCCTCACGTCCGCTGCTGATTCGGCGACTTGCGCCGTTCAGCGGGGAATACGCGGCGGCACCGGCCGAGCGTTCAGAGCGGGCGGCGAAATCTTCCGCCAACTGCCCCGCGCGGTCCGGCGGATGGTCATTCCTGGATGCGCAGCGCCAGCGCTGGGCAGCGGCGGACCGCTCGCAGGGCGTCCTGGCGGAGCCCGCCGGGCACGTGGGAGACCGCCCGCCCGGGGTAGCCGTCGGCGCCCAGTTGGATCACCCCGGGCACGATGTCGGCGCACAGGCCGTGGCCCTGGCAGAGCGTCCAGTCCACGATCAGCCGCTCGGACCCCTCCTCGCCGCCGGACCCCGGCCCCGCGGCGGGCAGGGCCCTGCGTTCGGGCTGGGGGGCCTCGTTGTCGAGCGGCAGCACGCCGATCGTCGGCAGCCCGCAGTCCCCGCTCCTGGCGTGCAGGGCGAAGTGCTCGGTGAAGGCGTTCATCGCGGACGCCACGAAGCGGGAGGTGCCGTCCGGGTGGCTGCACGCGCCTCGGCCGGTGACCGCGTCCATCCGGTCGCGGATGGCGGTCAGCGCGGACTCGCCGCCGCCCTTCGCCGCCCGTTCCAGGTCGTCGGCGAGCCCGGGGAGCCCCAGGAAGCACGGCCCGCACTGGCCGGCCGACTCGTCGGCCATCCACCGGGCCACCCGGACCGTCTCCCCCACGGGACAGGTCGACTCCGGCAGCGGCATCACCGCGCCGGCGCCCAGTGAGCCGCCGGAGGCCTTCATCGACTCGCGGGAGATCACGGTCGTCCACGCCGCCTGGGGGCTGAGCCAGCCGCCGTGGTAGCCGCCGACCAGGACGCCCTGGCCCGGTGTGTCACCGCAGACCTGCAGGATGTACGTCAGCGGCACCCCGCTGGGGGTCTCCACGACGCGCGGGACGGAGCTGCCGGAGACGGTGAGCATGACCGTGCCCGGCTCGGTGGGCAGCCCCACCGACCGGTAGTCGAGCGCGCCGAGGCGTGCGGCGACGCCGAGCTGGGCCCATGTCTCGGTGTTGGACAGCAGCGTGGGCAGACCGCCGAGGCCGCTGTCACTGGAACGGATCCGCCGCCCGTTGGGCAGTGCCGGGGCCTGGGCGATGCCGTTGATGAGCGCGCTGCCCTCGCCGGTCACGAAGCGCTCCGGTAGCCGGGCGACGTTCAGCCGGGGCATGGTCCGGCCGCGCTCGGCGATCGCGTCCCGCACCGAACGCTCCACGTCGTCGCGGGTGACACCCAGC
Organism: Streptomyces sparsus; assembly: GCF_054776295.1. Taxonomy (NCBI): domain Bacteria; kingdom Bacillati; phylum Actinomycetota; class Actinomycetes; order Kitasatosporales; family Streptomycetaceae; genus Streptomyces; species Streptomyces sparsus. The sequence continues at coordinate 5,260 of NZ_BAAHCA010000159.1, read as the reverse complement.
CACACGTCCTCGGCGCCCAGCGCCCGGGCCGCCAGCGCGGCCCCGTCCAGCACCAGGTGCGGCACGTGCAGCAGCAGCGCCGTGTCCTTGAGGCAACTGGGCTCGCCCTCACTCGCGTTGACCACGACCGTGCAGCGGCCGTCGCGTTTCGCGGCCGACTTGATGACGGCCTGCATCTTGCGGGCGAAGGGGAACCCGGCTCCGCCCCGGCCGCGCAGGTCGATGTTCTCGGCGAGGTCCACGACCTCGTTGGCGCGCAGCTCCGGCAGCGAGCCGTGCACGGTCAGGTGCCGTACGCGGTCCATCCGGGAGACCTCGTCCAGACCGGCCAGGAGCCTGGGGGGACCGATCGACATGACGGACGGGGTCACTTCAGCCATGACTGCCACCTGCTGTTCGTAGTGCCGGCCGGCGTGTTGCGGCTCGGGAGCAGCCGCAGTGACAGCGCCACCGCGACACCGATGAGGCACAGCGCGTACATCACCGTCACCCATCCGCTCGCCGCCCGCCCGGCCTTGAGCCCGTGTACCAGCGCGGCGCCCCAGGCGGGGTAGGCGCCCATGTGCAGGGCGCGCCACCAGCGGGACCGGCCGCCGGAGGCGAACACCCGGCGGGCCGCGCCGACCGCGGCGACGGCGACGAAGAGGTAGGCGGCCACCGTACCGAGTCCGATCAGGACCGGTCGCGCGCCGTCGGCGAAGGGCAGCATCGCACCGGTGACGGTGACCCGGTTCTCGACGAGTTTCACCCAGATGTGCAGGGCGAGGAAGCCCAGTCCGGCCACGGCGGTGCCGCGGTGCACGCCCTGGGCCAGCAAACGGTGACTGGAGCCGAGGATCAGGCGGTCGGTGGCGGCCAGACCCCACAGCACGGTGGCGGTGAGGGAGACGAGCGCGAGCACGCCCGCGCCGAAGTCCAGGAACTCGCGGGTGCGGTGGAAGGCGCCCGCGCTGATCGCGACGAGCAGGGACAGCAGGGCTGTCAGCCCCAGCCCGGGGCGCAGGGTCTGCCCGAGGGTCGGCGTTCTCGTCGATGCGGCGTCGGCGTTCCTCCGTCTGCTGAGCGCGGCCCGCACGGGGGCACGCGAACGTGCCCTGCCGCGGCTTCGCAGGGGCGGGGGAGGGGTGAGCGGGGACAACAAGACCTCCCGAGCGTGCGGTTGCTGAGCACCGCAGTCGTGTTAGGCCGCCTTCGGCCGGATGCGTGGCGTTCGGATCTCGGGGACGAACGGCGCCGGCCGGCGCCGACTCCACCACTGTGCGCAACCGAAGAACAGGGTTCGGGGGGCAGCAGCATCGTCGAACTTCGCGGAACCTTCATAAGATTTATCGTCCTGTGACAAATTCCTGTGCTGGCGTCGCCGCTACGCTGCCCCCCTGCGGATGATGCCCCTCCAGGCGGTCCGGGCCCTTACCCACCGTCTGGTCCGGACTAACGCGTCCTTCGTAGAAGGATGCTGTAGGTCTGTCAGCTCTCTCACCAGGTCGGGGAACTGGCGAGGGACACCACCTCTGCGGGCTGCCCCCTCCCCCCGTGCCGGGCGGCCCGCACCCCGGCAGGAACGAGGTAACAAGATGTGTGAACTGCTGAATCGCATCTGGTCGCGACCCCGTGGTGAGTGGACCCGTGTTCTGAGGAAGGAACTCCCCACCATCGCCGACCAGGTGGTCGAGGTACTGCAGCGCGACACACCGGAGTTTTCGGCACGTCCGTCCACTACCGACCGGGATGACCTCAACTGGGCTGTCGAGCAAGCGCTGTTGACGGCACTCGGATACCAGGACGAGCCCTCCCCGGCGCGTCCCGCCCGGGAGCCGGTGGCCACACCGGTGCCCATCGACCGGGCACGCCGCAACCTCTTCGCGGCCCTGACGGGTGACGCCGCCGCCCCCGAGGCGCCGCTGGTCGAGCTCGCCCGCTCCGCGAGGTGGCCGCTGCCGGACACGGTCCGCGCCGTGGTGCTCACCTCTCCCGGAGAGGCGGCACAGCTCGCGGCCGTGCTCGGTGACACACTGCTCAGCCTGGCTGACGGCGAGACCTGTCTGCTGGTCCCCGACGAAGGCGCCGGCACCCGCGCCACCCTGGAGAACGTGCTGCGGGGACGCACCGCCGCGGTCGGCCACCCGGTGCCGCTGAGCGACACCGCCTCCTCACTGCACTGGGCCCGGCGGCTGCTGGCCCTCTCGCCGTTCCGCCCCGGTTCGGCCCCCGACGTCGTGTTCGTCGACGACCACCTGACCCTCCTGATGCTGCTCCAGGACGAATCGCTGAGCCGGGCACTGAGCGCCCGCTGGCTCACCCCGCTCGACGACCTGACCCCTCGGCAGAGCGAGCGGCTGGAAGTGACCCTGCTCGCCTGGCTGGAGGGCGGCGGAGCCCCGGAGGCGGCGCGCACCCTGCAAGTCCACCCGCAGACGGTGCGATACCGGCTCCGGCAGATAGAGAAGCTGTTCGGCGCCGCCCTGCGTGACCCGCGCACCCGCTTCGAGCTGGAGATGACCCTGCGAAGCCGCCGCATGCTGGCCAACGTGCGACGGCGGAGTACCCGCACCGGTCGCCGGACGCGGGCGATGACGGCGGGCCTCCGTCCGCTGGGCGTGGCGAGGGAGGCCAGGGTCAACGGACTCTGAGCCGACACCGCCGGCCCGCCGACGGCGGAGGGCGGACCGGCAGCAGGGGAACGGCCCCGGAGTGACACACCTCCGGGGCCGTTCCCCTGCGCCCGGTCCGGTCGGCCGACGTCCGGCCGGCCCGGGTGTCAGCCGCAGGTGCGACCGGTGTTGATGCACTTCACGGCCTTGCGCATCAGCCGCTCGTCCATCACGTTGACGAAGTCACCGTGGTCGGTCACCGGCTTGTGCAACTGCTCGGGAAAGCTGTCGACGGCGAACGCGGTGCCCGGGGGGATGTCGTAGGTGATGCGCTGCACCAGCTGGGGGATGGCGGTGAACCCCGGCTCGCAACTGCCGTCCTCCTTCGCGAAGGCGACGTGCGTGCGGTGGTTGGCGCTGTCGGTGTTGCGGCCGTCCCAGCAGCTCTGGAAGTCGAAGGTGCGCACGACCTTGCTGCCCTGCGGACAGATCGGGTAGCGGTCCGTCAGCTGCCGGTCCTCGAAACCGGTGCAGCTCCAGGAGGCGTTGGCGTTCGCGGCGCCGTTGGTGAACGCCTTGGCGTCACCGGTGATGATGCGCAGGAAGCGCGGCATGGCGGTGACCTTGCCCACCGGGCTGCCCCGGAACGTCAGCGACACCTCGGCCGGCTGGAGAACCCGCCCCACGTTGCCGTCGGGAGCGTTGCCCGGCTCGTCGGCCCGCGGGCCGCGCTGCTGCCCCTGGACCTGTGCCGACTCACCGAGGGCGCGCAGAACCGGCCAGTAGTGGCTGGAGCGGTCCCCGTTGGTGCACGTGGTCTCCGCCGCGGCGAGGCTCTCCTCGGTGGAGAACGCGTCGGTCGAGACGTTGCCCACGTAGTCGTGCACGTGGTGGGCGCCGTTGCTGACACCGGGAGCGACGATCACGTTGTCCGAGTTGAAGTGGCCGCGCTCGTTGGTCCCGCACCTGGAGGTGAAGGTGCCCCTCGAGGCGTTCCGACCCCGGACCGGGGTCTGGACGTCGGGCTGGACCGACCGGATGTCGACGAAGTCCTCCGGCACGGGACCGTTCTGCGGCGGTCGGCCCTCAGCCGGGGCGCTCGGCAGGGCGGGCTGCCCGCCGGCCGGCTGGGTGCTGTCGGGAACCGGCCACTTCTTCTTCACCGCGCACACCCGCAGCGACCGCAGCTGCGGGGCCTGGCCACCGGCCCGGGTGATCGCCCGGTTGATCCGGGCCAGCGAGTGGGCTCGGGACCTCTTGAGCTGGGCCAGTACCGCGCGCTCCGAGGAACGTCCCTTCGCCAGCCGGTGGTAGGCGACCGCCACCTGGGCGTCGAGCCTGGCCAGGTGGGCGGCCACCACCCGCTTCGACGCCTCCGGAACGTCCCTCAGACGTTCCCCGGCGTCGGGGCAGCTGACGGTCCGGGCCACGTGGCGGCCGGCGTTCTGGGCGTCCACGGCGGGCCGGGGCGCCGCCCGCCGGTCGGGCGAGTGGTTGCCCGCGGAGGCGTTCGCGGCGATGATCGCCGTGCCGCCGCCACCGACCACCAAGGCCACCGCCAACGCGATCGTCCGCACGCCCCGACGGGACCTCTTGTGGCCCTGGGCCCGGGAACCGCCCGGTCTGTTCGAAGGCTCTGTGCTCATCAGTTGGCTCCGCTCGGTGCTTCTCTCGATGTGCTGAGAACACCGGGCGTCCCGGTGGAGCGCTGCACGGGCGGCGGGGCGCCGCTACCGGTCGTCATCGACTCGAAGTCGACAAGCCCGGTCTCCTCAAGCACGTTGATGTGGTCCAGTACGACGTCGTTGGCGCGGGTGGCCAACGAGCGGACCATGGAATTGCGGGTCTCCGCCCGCACCTGGGCGACCAGCCCGAACACCTTGCCGTGCGCCCGGCGCAGCAGGTTGGCGAAGACCCGGTCGAAGTCGTCGCCCTGGGCAGCGCTCATCTCGGCCAGCCAGCCCTGCTGCTGCGCGGTGGGCTGGTTGGCCAGGTCGATGCCCAGCGCCCGTCCGGCCTCGATGGACCGTTCGTCCAACTCGGTGTGGCCCTCCACCAGGTGGTTGCCGGCCTCGACGACGGACTCCCGGGAGCTGCGCTCCTGGGCCTGCCGTCCGGCGGGCAGCTCCCACAGGCCGGCGAGGCGGACCTTGCGCACGAAGTCGCGGTCCAGCGGGGTGAGCGGGCCGTACTCCGTGCTCACCGTGCCGCGCCCGTCGTCGTCAAAGCTCACCGAGCCCGCCGGGACCGGGTTGGCGCCGTCGAAGAGGTGCACGGGAATCAGCAGTGCGGTCAGCGTGGCCGCCAACGCGGCCACGACCAGCGCCGTCCCGACCGCGCGGCCGGAAGCCACCGCTTTGCCGTTGACGATGCGCATTTGTCCTCCTCGGTGCACGTGCGCCCTGATGGAAGCGGACGCTAGCGCCACCCGAGGAGGGTGCACCGAAGCTTCATCACCAACGGACAAAGACCGGACGGCCCGGCGGCGACGCTGCTAGCGTCCCGCCCGTCACCGCTGTGCCGATCGTCAACTCCGCCGGTTCGCCGCACCCTTGGGAGGAGCGACGTGCCGGAGCCGTGGGCCGGGCCGACGACCCGCCGACGGCGGGTCGAGGCCTCGGGCGGCCCCGCGGTGAGGCGGTCAGGCGTGCTGCGGCTGCCTCGGCACG
>NZ_BAAHCA010000158.1:7048-7733 GCF_054776295.1 Streptomyces sparsus | reverse complement strand
GGCAGCACGCCGAGGGCGACGACCGGTACGCCGAGGGCGACGGGCAGGGCGGGCCGGCAGCCGCGCGGGTGCCCGGGTCCGCCGGCAAGTACGTGCCGTCCAGTGTCGTCGGGGCCGCCAAGATCCTCGTCGTCGGACCGCTCGGGGTGGGCAAGACGACGCTGATCGGCACCGTCTCGGAGATCACGCCGCTGTCCACCGAGGCGGTCATGACCCAGGCGGGCGCCCGCGTCGACGGCCGCGGTGACCGGGCGAAGAGTACGACCACTGTCGCGTTGGACTTCGGGCGCATCACCATCGACGGCGAGCTGGTGCTGTACCTGTTCGGCACCCCCGGGCAACCGCGGTTCCTGCCCGCCTGGCGGGAGCTGTCCCGGGGCGCGCTGGGCGCGCTGGCCCTCGTCGACACCCGCGACCTGGCCGCGTCGTTCGACGCGCTGGGCCACCTGGAGGACCTGGGGCTGCCCTTCGCGGTGGCCGTCAACGACTTCCCCGGCAGCCCGCGGCACAGCGAACGGGCCCTGCGCGACGCCCTCGACCTGCTGCCCGGAACGCCGGTGGTGGTGTGCGACGCGCGGGACCACCCCTCGTCGGTCCGGGCCCTGATCGCCCTCGTCCGGCACCTCGTCCACGCCGCCACGGAGAACCCATGACCGCCGCTCCCCCACCCTGGACCGAAGCAGGG
>NZ_BAAHCA010000158.1:0-6993 GCF_054776295.1 Streptomyces sparsus | reverse complement strand
CCGCCGGTCCTCTCGGCAGGTGCCCGGCTTCCACCCCGCTGTACGGCCCGCAGCTCGACGGTGACGGGCTGCCGAAGCTGTACGAGGAACTGCGCGAGACGCACGGCCCGGTGGCGCCCGTCACGCTGGCGCCCGGCATCGAGGCGTGGCTGGTCATCGGCCACGGCGAGCTGCTGCGGCTGACCCGGGAGGAGCAGGACTTCTCGCACGACCCGAGACGGTGGGGGCTGCTGCGGGAGGGCCGGGTACCGCCGGACTCGCCGATCCTGCCGATGGTCGGCTGGCGGCCGGCGCTGCTGTTCGCCGACGGCCAGCAGCACCGCCGGATGCGGGCCGCGGTGTCCGACGCGCTGTCGCGGATAAACGGGCACGAGCTGCGCCGCAGTGTCCGGACGGCCGCCGAGCGGCTGATCGCCTCGTTCGCCGAGCGCCGCGAGGCGGACCTCGTCCCGCACTACGCGCGCAAGCTGCCGATGCAGGTCATCACCGGGCTGCTCGGGCTGGATGCCCGTACCGGGCAGCAACTCGTGCAGGCCATCGCGGGCACGGTGGTCGCCAACGCCGACTCCGCGAACGCCGACAAGCGCATGGGCGCGATCCTGCTCGACCTGATCGAGGAGAAGCGGCGGGAGCCGGGTGAGGACGTCACCTCGGCGCTGCTGCGGCACCCGTCGCGGCTCACCGACGAGGAGGTGCTGCACAACCTGGTGGTGATGCTGGTGGCCGGCAACCAGACCACCGTCAACTGGATCTCCACCACCGTGCGCGTGCTGCTCACCGACCCCGCCTTCCGGTCCTCGCTGACCGGCGGGCACCTGAGCGTGGACGACGCGCTCGACCTGGTGCTGTGGCGCTTCCCGCCGACGCAGAACTTCCCCGCCCGCTACGCCACCCGCGACCTGCGGTTCGGCGGCCAGGACATCCGGGCCGGCGACATGCTCATCCTCGGTCTGGCCGGGGCCAACGCCGATCCGCAGGTACTGCCGCCGGACGGTGTTCCCGTGGTGGGCAACCGCTCGCACCTCGCGTTCGGCGCGGGACCGCACACCTGCCCGGCGCAGGACCCGGCGCGGCTCATCACCCGCACCGCCGTGGACACCCTGCGGCACCGCTTGCCCGACCTGGAACTGGCCGTGCCGGAGAGCGAACTGGCGTGGGTGAAGTCCCCGTGGAGCAAGGGCCTCGCCGCGCTGCCCGTCCGGTTCACCGACCCGCAGCTCCCGCCCGAGGCGCCCGAGGCGCCCGAGCCGTCCCGGCCCCCCGAACAGCTCTGAACCGTCCGCACACCGAAGAAGGAGAGCCGCGTTGAGCACCTCACACAGCACCCCGCACCGGATGGACCCGGCCGGCGGCTGCCCGCACGCGGCCAACGCCCGCCTGCTGGCGACGGGTTCGGTCGCCGAGGTCCTGCTGCCCGGTGAGGTTCCGGGCATGGCCGTGCTCGGGCACGACGCGCTGCGGGAGTTCCTCGCCCACCCCGACGTCGCGAAGAACGCCCGCCACTTCACCGCGCTCCAGGAGGGCGGCATCCCCGACGGCTGGCCGCTGCGGACCTTCGCCACCGTGCAGGGCATGACGACTGCCGACGACGCCGACCACCGCCGGCTGCGGTCCCTGGTCAGCAAGGCGTTCACCGCCCGCAGGGTGGAGGGCCTGCGGCCCCGGGTGGAGGAGCTGACCGCCGAGCTGCTGGACGGGCTGGAGCGTGCCGCCGACGGGGACGGCACCGCCGACCTGCGGCGGCACTTCGCGCTGCCGCTGCCGATGGGGGTCATCTGCGAGCTGCTCGGCGTGGACGCCGAGCACCACGACCGGCTGCACCACCTGTCCAACCAGGTGGTGAGCACCGACATCGGGCCGGCGGAGGCCGTCGCCGCCAACCAGGAACTGGTGGCCGTGCTGAGCTCGGTGGCCGCCGCCCGCACGGCGGACCCCGGCGAGGACCTCACCAGCGCGCTGATCGCCGCCCGGGAGGAGGACGGCGACCGGCTCAGCCAGCACGAGCTGATCGGCACCCTGCTGCTGATGATCGTCGCCGGCCACGAGACGACGCTCAACCTCATCACCAACGCGGTCCGCGCCCTGTGCGCCCACCGCGACCAGCTTGAACTGGTACGCGCCGGCGCCGCGAGCTGGCAGGACGTGGTGGAGGAGACTCTGCGCTGGGACAGCCCGGTCAGCTTCTTCCCGTTCCGCTACCCGACCCGCGACCTGACCGTCGACGGCACCGTCATCCCGCGGGGCACACCGGTGCTCGCCGGCTACTCGGCGGCCGGCCGCGACCCGCGCGCGCACGGTGAGCACGCCGACCGGTTCGACGTCACCCGGCCCGGGACCCGGCACCTGTCGCTCGGCCACGGCCCGCACTTCTGCCTGGGCGCGCCGCTGGCCCGCCTGGAGGCCACCGTCGCGCTGGAACAGCTGTTCACCCGCTTCCCCGACCTCGACCCGGCCGTTCCCGCCGAGGAACTGCGCCGGCACGCCACCTTCGTCGGCAACAGCGTGACCCGGCTGCCGGTGCGGTTGCGGCTCACAGCGGCGGCCGACGCCGGCTGAGGGCAGCGTTCCGCGCGGGAAACAACGGCGATGCCGCCGGGTAACAGCCGCGCCGCACGCTGATCCGTATGAGAACGGACAGGCGTGTGGTGGTGGTCGGCGGCGGCATGGCCGGGGCCCGGCTGGCCCAGCAGCTCGGTGACCGCGGCACCGCGGTCACCGTCATCGGCGAGGAGCGGCACCCGCCCTACAACCGGCTGCTGCTCGCCGACGAGCTGGCCGGGGCCTACCCGGCGGAGGTGACGGCGCTGCCCGCGGCACCGCCCGCGGTCAGCCACCTGCCGGGCGTCCGGGCGGTCCGGCTGGACCGGGCCACCCGCCGCGTCCAGTGCGACGACGGCCGTGAGATCGGTTACGACACGCTGGTGCTGGCCACCGGCTCCAACCCGGTGCTGCCGCCGATCCGCGGACTGTTCGACGACGGCGCGGCCGGTGGCCGGGAACTGCCGGACAGCGTGCACCCGTTCCGCACCCTGGACGACTGCCGGGCGCTGGCCTCCCTCACCGGTGACGGCACCCGGGCGGTGATCGTCGGCGGCGGCCTGCTGGGCGTCTCCGCGGCCCGGGCGCTGGCCGCCCGCGGCGTGCACACCGTGCTCGTCCACCAGGGCGAGCACCTGATGGAACGCCAACTGGACGCCGCGTCGGCCGGGTTGCTGCGGCAGCACCTGACCGGCCTGGGTGTCGAGGTGCACACCGGCTGCCGCGCCCGCGGCGTGCGCACCGGGCCCGATCCGGTGACCGGCAGGCGGGCGGTGCGCTCGGTCGTGCTGGCCGACGGATACGCGCTCGGCACCGACGTGCTGGTACTGGCCTGCGGGGTGCGGCCCCGCACCGGGCTGGCCCGCGCGGCCGGGCTGGCCACCGGGCTGGGAGTCGTCGTCGACGACGAACTGCGCACCACCGACCCGGACGTGCACGCCGTGGGTGACTGCGCCGAACACGCCGGAGTGGTCTACGGCCTGGCGGGCGCCGCCCGCGAACAGGCCGACGTGCTGGCACGGGTGCTCACCGACCCGGCCGGCGGCCACCGCTACACCGGCACCCGAGCCCTCACCCGGCTCACCCTCGCCGGCCCGGCCACCCGCGCCGGCGCCCACCAGGACCCGCACGCCCGTCCCGGGCCGGGCCCGCTGGACCTCGCCGCGTTCGGGCGCACCGACGCCCGGCCGGACGACGACACCGTGCAGCTCACCGACGCCACTCGGGGCGCCTACCGCAAGGTCGTCGTCTCCGGTGACCAGCTCGTCGGCGGCATCCTGCTCGGCGATCTGGACACCGTCGGCGCTCTCGCCCGCACCTGGGAGAACCGCGAACCGCTGCCGGACGCCCCTCTGCTGCACCTGCTCACCCATGACGGAGGCACCCCATGACGACCACCGCCGAAACCCCCGCAGCCAGTGCCGCCGAAGGCGGCAACGGCACACCGGTGATCGTGCTGATCGGCCACGGCATGGTCGGGCAGCGCCTGCTGGAGGGCCTCGCGGCCCGCGGCGTCACCGAGCGCGCCCGCGTCGTCGTGCTCGCCGAGGAGCCGCGTCCCGCCTACGACCGGGTCCGCCTGAGCGCCTACTTCGACGGCCTGACGCCCGAGCAGCTGACCCTGGTCGAGGACGGCTTCGTCGAGCGGCACGGCATCGACCTGCGGCTCGACGACCCGGCCGAGTCGGTGGACCGCGCGGCCCGGACCGTGACCACCCGCTCCGGGCGGGCGGTGCGCTATGACGTCCTGGTGCTGGCCACCGGTTCCTACCCGTTCGTGCCGCCGGTGCCCGGCGCCGACAGCGAGGGCTGCTTCGTCTACCGGACCATCGAGGACGTGCGCGCCATCGAGGCGTACGCGGCCCGCGCCGAGCGGGGGGTGGTGGTCGGCGGCGGCCTGCTCGGACTGGAGGCCGCGGGTGCGCTGAAGGGGCTCGGCCTGGAGACGCACGTCGTGGAGTTCAACGACCGGCTGATGGCCCTCCAGGTCGACGACGGCGGGGGCGCCGCGCTGCGCCGCACCGTCGAGACCATGGGCCTTCGGGTGCGGACGTCCGTCGCCGGCCAGGAGATCCTCACCGGCGAGGACGGCACGGTGAGCGGTATGCGGCTGTCCGACGGCTCGGTGGTCGACGCCGACCTGGTGGTGTTCTCCGCCGGGGTGCGGGCCCGCGACGGGCTGGGCCGGGACTGCGGCCTGGAGGTCGGCGAACGCGGCGGTGTGGTCGTCGACGAGCGGTGCCGCACCGCGGACCCGGCCGTGTACGCGGTCGGTGAGTGCGCCAGGGCTGCGGACGGCACGGTCTACGGGCTGGTCGCACCCGGCTACGAGATGGCCGAGGCCGCCGCCGACGCCATCACCGCCGCGCTCCCCGAGCCGGCCGCCGCCCCGTCGGCGGCGTCTGCGGAGCCCGCCCGGTTCACCGGCGCGGACACCTCCACCAAGCTGAAGCTGCTCGGCGTGGACGTGGCCTCGTTCGGCGACGCGCACGGCCGGGCGGACGACTGCCTGGACGTGGTGTACGCCGACTCGCGCAGCGGCGTCTACAAGAAGCTGGTGATGTCCGGCGACGGACGGCTGCTCGGCGGTGTCCTGGTCGGTGACGCCGACGCCTACGGCATGCTCCGCCCGCTCACCGGCACGGTGCCGCCGGTGCCCGCCGAGTCGCTGGTACTGCCCGCGGGGGCGGGCGCGCCGGCCGCGCTCGGACCGGGCGCGCTGCCCGACGACGCGGTCATCTGCAGCTGCCACAACGTCACCAAGGGCACGCTGCGCGGCGCGGTCGCCGACCACGGCTTCACCTCGGTGCCCGAGGTGAAGAAGTGCACCAAGGCCGGTACCGGCTGCGGCAGTTGCGTGAAGGTGCTGAGCCGGCTGGTCGACGACGAGCTGGAGGCCCGGGGCGTCACCGTCGACAAGGGGCTGTGCGGCTGCTTCGAGCGGACCCGGCAGGAGCTGTACGAGATCGTGCACACCCTGCGCGTCACCTCCTTCCGGCAGCTGCTCGACGAGCACGGCCGGGAGGCCGCCCGGGGCGGCGAGGGCTGCGAGGTGTGCAAACCGGCCGTCGCCTCGGTGATCGCCTCGCTCGCCCCGGCCATCGGAGCCGACACCCACGTGCTCGCCGGTGAGCAGGCGTCGCTCCAGGACACCAACGACCACTTCCTGGCCAACCTCCAGCGCAACGGCTCCTACTCGGTGGTGCCGCGGGTCCCCGGCGGTGAGATCACCCCCGAGGGCCTGATCGTCATCGGGGAGATCGCCCGGGACTTCGGCCTCTACACCAAGATCACCGGCGGCCAGCGCATCGACCTCTTCGGCGCCCGGGTCGACCAGCTGCCGGCGATCTGGACCCGGCTGGTCGACGCGGGCTTCGAGTCGGGCCACGCCTACGGCAAGTCGCTGCGCACCGTGAAGTCCTGCGTGGGGCAGACCTGGTGCCGCTACGGCGTGCAGGACTCGGTGCGGATGGCCATCGACCTGGAGCTGCGCTACCGCGGGCTGCGCTCCCCGCACAAGCTGAAGTCGGCGGTCTCCGGCTGCCAGCGCGAGTGCGCGGAGGCGCAGAGCAAGGACTTCGGGGTGATCGCCACCGCGAGCGGCTGGAACCTGTACGTGGGCGGCAACGGCGGTGCCACACCGCGGCACGCCGACCTGCTGGCCCAGGACCTGTCCGACGCCGAACTGGTCCGGCTCATCGACCGCTTCCTGATGTTCTACATCCGCACCGCGGACCGGCTGGAGCGCACCTCGGTGTGGCTGGAGCGGGTCGAGGGCGGCCTCGACCACGTACGCGACGTGGTGGTGCACGACTCGCTCGGCATCTGCGCCGAGCTGGAGCAGTTGATGGCCGGGCACGTGGCCGGCTACCGCGACGAGTGGGCGGCGGCGCTCGCCGACCCGGAGAAGCTCAGCCGGTTCGTGTCGTTCGTCAACGCTCCCGGCACCCCCGACCCGTCGGTGCGCTTCGTGCCCGAGCGGGGCCAGATCAAGCCGGACCTCACCCTGCTGGCCGGCCCCGAGCTTCCCGTCCGCACTCTCGAAAGGACCCAGGTCTCATGACGGCCGTACGCGAAACCCACCCCGCCCGCGTGGAGGTCCGCTTCGGCGGCGACTGGGTCGCGGTCTGCGACCACGCGGACCTCGTGCCCGGGCGCGGCGTCGCCGCGCTGCTGCCGGACGGCCGGCAGATCGCCGTGTTCACCGACCGCTCGGGCGCCCCCCACGCCCTGGACAACCGGGATCCGTTCACCGGTGCCTACGTGCTCTCCCGCGGGCTGCTCGGCTCGGCGGACGGCCGGCCCTTCGTGGCGTCACCACTGCTGAAGCAGCGCTTCGACCTGCTCTCCGGGCGCTGTCTCGACGACGAGGAGAGGTCCGTCGAGGTGCACCCCGCGCGCCTGGGCACCGCGGTGCGGCCGGGCGCGTCCCCGGTGCCGGCGGCAGGGCCGGCG
>NZ_BAAHCA010000157.1:2036-7743 GCF_054776295.1 Streptomyces sparsus | reverse complement strand
GCCCCCGCCGACGCGCGAGGCGTCGGCGGGGGCCCGCCTGTGAGTGCCCTGGCCGGTCGGCGTCAGCCGCCCGGGGTGAAGTCCTCGGCGGCTGGCGCCGCAGCGCCCTCCTTGTGGACCTTCAGGCCGCCGGGGACCGAGTCGTCCGGCTTGAGGATGTAGCTCTCCCGGGTCGAGGGAGCGGCCGGGTCGGAGAAGTCGTGCTTGATGCCGAACCCGTTGTCGTAGGAGTCGAGCGTGCCCAGCGCCTTCACGACGCCGTCCCTGGTGAGGTCCTTGTTCTCACAGGCCTTCTTCAGCGCCTCCGCGTAGACCGACGCGGCGCTCCAGCCCGCCACCACGCCGTTGTCGAGCACGTCGTCGGGGTACTCCGCCTTGTAGGCCTTGGCCAGCCTGCTGGGCGCCGGCTCCTCCGAGCCGATCGGCAGGGTCGAGGTGGCGATGTAGAAGTCGTTCATCAGCGCCGGGCCGGCCTGCGTGTCCAGCAGCTGCGGAGCGTACGCCGAGTTGTTGCCGACCACCGGCACGTTCAGTCCGCCGGCCGCCGCGACACCCACCAGCGACGCGGCCTGCCGCGGGCCCGCGCTGATCAGCATGGCCTTCACCCCGGCCCGCTTCAACGAGGCGACCTGCGCGGACATGTCCTCGTCGGTCGGCTTGATCTTCTGCTCGACGATGGTCAGGCCGGCCACCTCCGCCGCGTGCTTCGCGCCTTCGAGGGCGTTCTCGCCGTAGTCGCCCTCGAAGTAGACGTGGCCGACCTTGTCGCCCTTCTTGAGGCCCTTCTCCTCCACCAGGAAGTCCACGGCGTTGATGGTCTCGACGTCGTAGGTCGCGCCGATGGTCCGGATGTACTCGCTGCCCAGCAGCGAGGCCGCCCACGCCTGCGGCAGCACCACGGCCTTGTCCTTCGTGATGCGGCCCTTGGTGGCGCCGACGAAGGGCGAACCGATGAACTGGACGAAGCCCAGCACCTCGGGCTCCAGCTCCGTGTAGGCCGGGATCGCCTTGCCCGCGTCGTAGCCGTGGTCACGCACGGTCAGCTCGAGCTGCCGGCCGCAGATGCCGCCGTCGTCGTTGATGCGCTTGACGTAGAGCTGCTGGGCCTGGGTGACGCTCTTTCCGAGCGAGGCGTAGACACCGGTCATGTCGGTGAGCGCGCCCAGCGGAATGGTCTTGTCGGTGACGCCGTTGCCGGTCTTCACGCCGTCCGCGTCGGCGGTGCCGTCCTCGCCACCGGCCGACTTCCCGCTGCATCCGGCGGCGGCCACGAGGGCCACGGCGATTGCCACGGCGACGGTCGCGCGGGGCACGCTGGTTCGTCTCATGCTTGTACCTCGTCCTTCTTGAGGGTCTTCTTGGACGTCTTCTTGAGGAACCCGGCGAACGGGCCGCCGCGGGCGGCGAGTCGCACGAGGCCGCCGGGCAGGAAGAGCACCACGACGACCACGGCCGCGCCGTAGAGGTAGCGGGACATCTCCCCCGGCGCGATCCCGCCCGTTCCCGGCGGGGACACCAGCGGCAGGGCGTCGCTGTAGCGGTTGAGGATCTGGGGCAGCAGGGAGACGAAGACGGCACCGACGACCGCGCCGGACACCGATCCCAGCCCGCCGATGACGATCATCGCGAGGTACTCCAGCGACAGGATGAAGCCGAAGTACTCCGGAACAGTGCGCTGGAAGACGAGGGCCAGCAGCACGCCGGCCAGCCCCGCGTACATCGACGACAGGACGAACACCCCGCCCCGGTAGCGGGCCACCGGCACGCCCATCACGCCGGCCGCGATCCGGTGGTCGCGGATGGCGTTCATGGCCCGGCCCGGCCGTCCGCGCAGCACCCCGCGGGCGAACAGGGCGCAACCGGCCACCAGGACCAGGCCCACGTACCAGAGCTTCTCCGCCGACTGGAACGGCACCGAGGCCACCAGCACCTGGGTGTCGTCGAAGGCGAACCCGAACAGGGACAGCGCCGGCACGTCCCGCCCGTTGTAACCACCGGTCAGGCCATGGGAGTTGAACAGGAAGTGCTGGCCGATGAAGATCAGCGCCAGGGTGGCGATGCCCAGGTAGGCGCCGCGCAGCCGGCCGGCGATGGGGCTGAACAGACCACCCGCGGCTCCCGCGATGAGTACCGCCAGCACCGCCGCCAGCGCGGGCGGCAGCCCCAGCCCGGTCAGCTCACCGTCCTGGCCGTTCCCGGCCAGCGCGCAGTAGCCGTACGCGCCGACGGCCAGGAAGAAGGCGTGCCCCAGGGAGAGTTGCCCGGTGGCACCGGTCAGCATGGTGAGTCCGATGGCGCCGATGGCGGCGGCCATCGCGAACAGTCCGGCCTGGAGCCAGAACCGGTCCAGGTAGAACGGCAGGGCGAGAAGCAGCACGCCGCTCACGGCCCACAGATATCCCATGCGGCGCTCAGACACGGCTCAGCTCCCTCGTTCCGAACAGGCCGGCCGGGCGCACCAGCAGGACCAGGATCATCACCACGTACGGCGCCATCTCCCCGACTCCCCGGCCCAGGAACAGCAGTTCGCCCTGGTAGCCGGTGGCCAGCGCCTGGGTGATCCCGACGATCAGGCCGCCCACCAGTGCGCCGGTCGTCGAGTCGAGCCCACCGAGGATCGCCGCGGGGAACGCCTTCAACGCCGCGAGTGAGGTGCCGCGTTCCAGACCCGGGGTGGGGAAGACGGAGAGGAACAGCGCGGCGACGGCGGCCAGTCCGCCGGCCACCGCCCAGGCCGACATCGACACCCGTCCCAGCCGCACACCCATCAGGGCCGCTGTCTCGGGGTGTTCGGCCGCCGCCCGCATCGCCACCCCCCAGGAGGTGTAGCGGAAGGCCAGCAGGAAGGCGCCGATGAGGACGGCCGCGACCAGGAACGCCGCCAGGCGGCTCTGCGGCAGGGTCAGCCCTCCGACGGTGAGCACGGTGTCGCCCCACGGATCGTCCAGCCCGTAGACGTCGGACCCGATGCGGCGGGTGAGTTCGGTGATGAGGATGATGTCGACACCGATGGTCGCGATGGCCAGCACGCTGTGGTCCTTGCCGCGGTAGCGGCGGATCACCACGAACTCGACCAGCGCCCCGACGGCCGCCGCGCCCAGCACGCCCGCCAGCAGCGCGGCCAGGAAGCCGATGTCGTCCTGGAGCACCGCGGTGAGGTAGCCGCCGACCAGCAGCAGCGAGGCGTGCGCGAAGTTGACCACCTCGGTGGCCTTGAAGATGATCACGAATCCGAGGGCGATCAGCGCGTACACCGATCCCAGCGAGATCCCGTTGAGCAGCAGCTCGGCGAAGGTCGTCACGAGGCGTCCTCCTCGCCGAGATAGGCGCGCACGACCGCCGGGTCGTTCTGCACCTGGGCGGGCGCGCCGTCCGCGATGCGCCGTCCGAAGTCGAGTACGGTCACCGCGTCCGCGAGCCGCATCACCACCCCCATGTCGTGTTCCACCAGGACGATCGAGATCCCGAGGTGCTCGCGCACCCCGGCGATGACGGCGGCGGTGCGCCGTCGCTCGTCGCCGGTCATACCGGCGACGGGCTCGTCGAGCAGCAGCAGCCGCGGTTCCATGGCCAGCGCGCGGCCCAGCTCGACGAGTTTCTGCAGCCCGTAGGGCAGGGCCCCGGCCGGCTGGTCGAGAGTGCCCTCCAGGCCGACGAACGCGGCGATCTCCTCGACCCGTTCGCGGTGCCGGGCGGCTTCCCGGACGGCGGACGGCAGCCGCAGCCCGGCGGAGACGAAGCCCGCCTTCGTGAGGCGGTGCCGGCCGAGCATCAGGGCGTCCGCCACCGTGAGGTGCGGGGACAGCACGATGTTCTGGAAGGTGCGGGCGACGCCCAGCGACGCGATGCGGTGCGAAGGCAGCCCGGTCAGTTCCGCACCGCCGAACCGCACGCTTCCCGACGCGGCGCGGTAGACGCCCGAGAGCACGTTGAAGCAGGTCGACTTGCCCGCGCCGTTGGGCCCGATGACCGCGTGCACGCTGCCCGGCTCGACGGTGAACGACACGCCGTCCAGCGCGGTGAGACCGGCGAACCGCACCGTCACGTCCCGCACCTCCAGCGGGGGTATCACCACGTCCGGCGCCTCCTGTCCGGTCGTCGCCGTCACGGCACCCACCTGCTCAGCGTCGCGGCGGGCCGGGCGGACGACGTGTCGGCCGCCGTCTCCTCGTCGGCCACGCCGAGGTAGCGGCGTCGCACCTCGTCCGAGGCGGCGAGTTCCGCCGCCGGGCCGGAGAGCGCGACCTCACCGACCTCCAGCACGTACGCGGAGGACGCCAGCCTCAGTGCCAGTGCCGCGTTCTGCTCGACCAGCAGCACCGAGGTGCCCTGGACGTTGATGTCGCGGACGGTGTCGGCGATCCGGGCCGCCATCATCGGTGCCAGGCCGAGCGACGGCTCGTCCAGCAGCAGCAGCCGCGGGCCGGCCATCAACGCGCGGCCGATGGCGAGCATCTGCTGTTCACCACCGGAGAGCAGGCCGGCGCGCTGCCGGGCCCGCTCGGCCAGTACCGGGAACAGCTCGTGCACCCGTTCCAGCGTCGCGGCCGCCGCCCGGCGGCCACCGGACGCGCCGAGGAAACCGGCCTTGAGGTTGTCGGCCACGGTCATCCGGGCGAACACCTGCCGGCCCTCCGGCACCTGCACCACGCCGGCCGCCACCACCTGGGCCGGTGACATGCCGTCCAGCCGCTGCCCGGCGAAGTGCACCGAGCCCGAGCCGGTCACCCCGCCGTGGAACCGCAGGGTGCGCGAGATCGCCCGCAGCAGCGTCGACTTGCCCGCCCCGTTGCCGCCGAGCACGGTCACCACCGAGCCCTCGGGCACTTCCAGGGAGACCGCGTTCAGCGCCCGTACCGGACCGTAGCCCACGGAGACCGCCCGCACCTCCAGTGCCGCAGCCGTCATCGGCTCCTCCTTCCACCGGGATACGGCGCCACCACAACACCGGGCGGGGCGCCCCGTCCACGTCCGGCGGCCGAATCGCTACCGGTGACCAGCGACGACGTCGACGCGTTGTGCACGGGCACAGACCCTGTCGCGGGCGGCCGGAAAGCTGGCATCCTGACGTCTCCCGTCCACGGGAGGTGGTTCGTGAGCGCACGCAAGCCCCGTACCGAGAAGGAACGCCGGCTGCTGGGCCGGGCAGCGGCGGCCCTGCTGGAGCAGGTGCCGCGGCTCACCGACCAGCTGGTCGCCGACCTCAACGAGCACTCCCCGCAGTACGTCCAGGTCATCCCGGCCGACGAGCAGTGGCAGTCGGTGTGCACGGCGATGCGGCTGGGCATCGAGGTGATGGGCGCGCCCTCGAACACGCCGCGGCTCGATCTGGAGCTGGCCGAGCGCACCGGACGCCGGCGCGCCGAGCAGGGGCTGCCGCTGGACCTGCTGGTGCACGCCTACCGGCACGCCGGGTACGTCACCTGGGACGCGCTGCTGGAGACCGCGACCGGGCAGGGTGCGGACGCCCTGTCGGCGGTGACGCGGGCCGCCACCTCCATGTGGGCGACGGTGGACCGGCAGGCCGCGACCGCCGCGGACGCCTACCGTGCGACCGAGCAGGAGATGCTGCGGCGCACCGACGAACGGGTGCAGGCGCTGCTGGACGCGCTGCTGGCCGGCCAGCCGGCCCCCGGCCTGGTCCAGCGGGCGTCCGCGGCGTTGGACCTGCCGGAGCAGGGCCGGTACGCGGTGGTGGGGGTGGGTG
>NZ_BAAHCA010000157.1:0-1912 GCF_054776295.1 Streptomyces sparsus | reverse complement strand
GGGCCGGTACGCGGTGGTGGCGCTGCGCGCCGAACGGCAGCTGGGTCAGGCGCCGTTCCACCGGATCCCGGCGGCGGAGGGCATGACGTTCACCTGGCGCATGCGCACCGACTACGAGGTGGCGGTGGTCGCCCTGGGTGCGGACGCCGGGCTCGCCGAACTGGCGGCCGTGCTCCGCAAGCGGTGTCCCGGCCCGGGCGGCATCTCACCCGTCGTGGGCGGTCTGGAGGACCTGGGCCGGGCCCGCCGGCTTGCCGAGGTCGCGCTGCGGACCTGCGGGCCGGAGACGGAACGCAGCCTGCGGCTCGACGAGCGGCTGCCGGCGGCGCTGGTGGTGAGCCAGCCGGAGCTGGCGGGGCTGCTGGTGTCGGACGTCTTCGGGCCGCTGCTGGAGCTGGAGGCCGCCGACCGCGCGCTGCTGCTGGAGACCCTGGACGCCTGGCTGGAGAGCCGGGCGTCGGCGGGCCGGGCCGCGACCCGGCTGTACTGCCACCGCAACACGGTCTTCAACCGGCTGCGGCGACTGGAGCAGCTGACGTCCCGCTCACTCTCCCATCCGCGCGACCTGACCGAGATGACACTCGCCCTGGACGCGTTCCGGCTGGCGGAGACGGCCGCTACCTGAGCACGAACTCGGCAGGAACGCGTCATGCCGGGACCAGCGGTGGTGGCGGTGGTCCGGCCGATCCAGCCGGTTCAGCCGGTTCAGCCGCGCAACCTGTCGTCGGGGGTCCCGGGGCGCCACACTCGTACTCGCGGCACGGCCGCCCCTCGCGCACGTGCACAACCCTGCCGGTCCTCACGTCCGAAGCATGCTGAGTGCCTGCATCGCCTCGCGTTCGATGCGCGAGAGCTCATGGAGGAGGGAGCCGGCCTGCGAGAGGTACTTCGCGTCGCCGGATTCGCCGGCTGCCGCGACGAGTGCGGCCACCTCGGTCCAGTGGGCGGCGGCTTCACGGTACAGGTCGTGGCCGGTGCGCAGGTGGCTGCTGTCGATCAGCTGGGCACACTCGGCGAGGAAGTCCCGGTAGAGGTTGCGGAACAGGGCACCGCCGGTACCGGCCCTCTCCATGAGGACTGCGGTCCTGGACAGGTCCTCCCGCTGATTGTCGCTGCGCTGGAGCCACTTCGGCACCTGCTCGGCGGCCTTCTTGATGCCCCGGTGGCCCAGATTCGCGATGGGCGGGCTCAGGAAGGCTTCTGCGCAGTTCCTGATCGCGGGAATGAGCAGGTCCTGCGGTGGCGTCGAGTTGCGGGGCGCGGTGATGGTGAAGGAGCGGTGCCTGGCGGTCATGGGGCCGCGCTCGGCCCGGGCCCTGGCCAGGCCGGTGAGGCTGGTGGAGACGGCCCCGCCCTGCGGTTCGGTGTCCACCAGGTAGGCGTCCTGTTCGTCGTAGCCGTACATGGCCACGACGTGGCCGCCGAAGTGGGCCTTGGTGGTGAAGTAGTCCAGGTGGTAGCTGTCGAGCTGAAGGCCGACCGGTCGACCGGCGTCGATGTGGGCCGCCACGTTCTGCCACGCCTTGCGCGGCGAGGTGGTCTCCTTGACCAGCAGTTCGAGTCCGAGTGAGGCGGCCAGGTTCCTGGTGAGCTCGAACGGCTTGACGCGACCCCCCAGGAAGGGGAAGCCAAGCCCTTTGCTGTCCCAGTAGACGAAGGACAGCCCGGAGCCCAGCCCGAACAGCATGGGCTCGGACAAGTCGAGTCCCTCATGCCGCAGCAGCACGCCCAGCGTCGTCGTCTCACAGTGCCGCATGCCGCGGACGTCGATGTCCTTCACCCTGGTCATGCTTACCGATTCTCCTCCGTCGCCGGACGGCGGCGCCGCAGCTGGGCGTGCCACGCCTCTGCGCGCCAGGCATGATGCCGCCGGGCAGGGCCGGGGCCGCCCGGTCGGGGCGCCGGCGGGGTC
>NZ_BAAHCA010000156.1:0-7797 GCF_054776295.1 Streptomyces sparsus | reverse complement strand
GCTCCCGGCGGCGGCTTCCGGCTCGCCGGCGTGCTGCCGTACGAGGCGACGGGCGTCGGCCGCCGGCCCGAGGATCCGGTCGACCACGGCCGGGAGGAGACCGCCGGGGCCGCACCCGGAGACGTCCTGACCACCTCCAGCGGCACGCCCCATGGGCGGCGCGGCGGGCTGGCCGGTTCGGTCAAGTCTCTCGGCGTCCATCACCTGGCCGGCTCTCCGCATCCGCCCGGGAACGGCAGTCCCACGACGGCGGGTGGTGACGGCCCGGGGGACCCCGGCCTGCTCGACCCGGCCGATCCCCGGGTCCGTGCGCACCAGGACTTCGCCCGGCTGCTCGACCGGCGCCGGCGCGCCTGCTTCCCCTGGGGCTGCGGAATCGCCGGGGTCACACTGGTGCTGGTCGTCGCCCTGCTGGTCTGGGGGCTGACCGCGGTGGTACGGGAGTTCCAGGAGAGCATGATCGATCCCGACGAGTACAAGGCGATGAAGGTCGGCCAGTCCGAGAGCTCGGTACGCGAGCGGCTGCCCGAGGGCGGCGCGCTGCTCACCTCGGGCCTCACCGATGACGAGCCGCCCGTGCCGCGCGGCGCGCACTGCCTCCACCTGATGTCCAGCGAGGACACCGGGGACTGGAGCACCGACGTCGTCTTCCGGTTCTGCTTCAGGGACGACGTTCTGGTGGCCAAGGACCGCTACATATCCACCTCATGACCGCTTCCCCCACGCTCGGTCCTCGACGCCACGTACGGACCCGGCCCGTGCCGGGCGCACGCCGTCGGCGCCCGGGGCGCCGCGCACGATCCGGCGCACAGCCGGTGCGGTGACCCGCCCGGCTCCCGGCCTCCTGCGTGCACGTCCGGAACGCCGATCCGCCATGATGGGCTCGCCGCGACGCCCCGCCCGGGACCGAACCGCCCCCACCTACCCGGTGACGTCGCCCCGCCCGGGGACACGCCACCGCCCCGGCAGTACCCACGCGCCGCGGCGCCCGCCGCCCGCCCCCTCCCGACCGATACCGCGCTGGAGCCGCCCACATGATCAGGGTCCTGGTCGTCGACGACGAGCCGCTCATCCGGGCGGGCATCCGGGCGATCCTCACCTCCGCGGGGGACATCGAGGTCGTCGCCGAGGGCTGCGACGGCCGTGAGGCCGTGGAGCTGGCCCGGAGCCACGCCGTGGACGTGGTGCTGCTCGACATCCAGATGCCGGTGCTGGACGGGCTGTCCGCGTTGCCCGAGCTGCGGCGGGCCGCCCCCTCGGCTCGGCCGCTGATCCTGACGACCTTCGGTGAGCCGGACAACGTCCTGGCCGCCCTGCGTCGTGGGGGTGCGGGATTCCTGCTCAAGGACTCCGCGCCGGAGGAGCTGATCCGGGCGGTACGGGCCGCCGCGTCGGGTGGCGCCTATCTGTCGCCCGGCGCGACCCGTCACGTCGTGGACTCGCTGGCCGACCGGCACGACGGGAGGGGCGACGAGGCGAGAGCGCGGCTCTCCCGGTTGGGCGAGCGGGAGCGGCAGGTCCTGGCGCTGCTGGGTGAGGGCCTGTCCAACGCGGACGCCGGCCGGCGGCTGCACATGAGCGAGGCGACGGTGAAGGCCTACGTCAGCCGCATCCTGGCCAAGCTCGACTGCGCCAACCGGGTGCAGGCGGCGCTACTGGCCCGCGACGCGGGACTCGGAGGCTGACCCGCCACCCCACCATCCGGCCCGCCGACCACACCATCCGTCCGGCTCGGCTGCGACCCGCCCGACCTGGCGACGCCCGGCTTCGCGGGCGTCGGGCGGGGAAAACCAGCTCCCGACCCGACGCCCACGGTCACTGCCCGACGCCCGCCTTCACCACCCGGCGTCCGCCGTCACAGCTGTCAGGAGTCGTCCGACGCCGGCCCGGCCTGGGCCGAGGCGGCCTGACCCGCGGTCGGCTCACCGGACTCCGACTGCTCCGAGCCGGTCTGTGCGGAGGCGCTCGGGACCGCGGCCTGGGCGGCCGCCGCCGGGTCGAGCTCGTCGGCGTAGTCACCGGTGACGAGGTAGACCACCCGGCGGGCCACGGACACGGCGTGGTCGGCGAACCGCTCGTAGTACCGGCCCAGCAGGGTGACGTCGACGGCGGTCTCGATGCCGTGCTTCCAGCGGTCGTCCATCAGGTGCTGGAAGAGCGTGCGGTGCAGGTCGTCCATCTTGTCGTCGTCCTGCTCCAGCTGGAATGCCAGGTCGACGTCCTTGGTGATGATCACCTCGGCGGCCTTCGCCATGAGCCGCTGGGCGAGCTGGCCCATCTCCAGCAGGGTCGCCTGCAGGTCGCGCGGCACCGCGGACTGCGGGAACCGCAGCCGGGCGACCTTGGCCACGTGCTGGGCCAGGTCACCGGAGCGCTCGAGGTCGGCGCTCATGCGCAGCGACGTGACGACTATCCGCAGGTCGGTGGCGACCGGCTGCTGACGGGCGAGCAGCTGGATGGCCCTGGTCTCCAGGGCGCGCTGGAGGTCGTCGACCTTGTCGTCGTTGGCGATCACGCTCTCGGCGAGATTGAGGTCCGCGTCCAGCATCGCCGTGGTGGCGCGGCCGATCGCGGATCCGACGAGCCTGGCCATCTCGACCAGGTGCTCGCTGATCGAGTCCAGTTCCTCGTGGTACGCGTCCCGCATGACTGTCCTTCCCTAGCATGGCGATGTACGGCCGGTCCGGGGGCAGAATCCCCAGGCTGCCACGCTCGGCCCGCAATGCGTCCGGCTTCGGCATCTCAAGTGAATCACCCACGACACCCGAGTGAACTCTGGGATACGGGATCCGACCGGCCGCTGACGGCGCCTCCGACCGGATACGGGCCCCGTCCGGCCGAATCGGGGACGCCGGCTCGGCGGCCGTCCCCTCCCGCCGGAAGGGTGGGCCCGGAATGGGCCGGTTCGCGTCCCGCACAGTGAACCACCCCCGTCCTGCCGGTGAACTCTGGGGGACGAGTGTTCGAGCTGCCCGGTCAGACCTGGGAGTGGCTTCCGGAACCCGCTTAACCTGAGGACATGGACGTGAACGCGGCAGTCGCCGCAGTGGCAGCGATCGCCGGGGTCTGCACCGGTGCGTTCGCCGTGCTGGCGTTCCGCTGGAGCGAGCGGGAACAGACCCGCCCCACCCGTACCTCCCTGCACGTGGACGCCGGGCTGCCGCCGGGCGTGGACACCGTGCTGTCGGTGCTGCGCTCCTCCGCCGTGGTGCTCGACGAGGGCGACGCGGTGGTCAAGGCCAGCTCGGCCGCCTACGCGCTGGGCCTGGTCAGGGGCGGTCGCCTCGCGGTGGACGCGATGCTGCAGATGGCCCGGGACACCCGGCGGGACGGCGAGATACGGCAGGTCGAGCTGGACCTGCCGCGTCGCGGCACCGGCCGGGGCGACGCGCTGGCGGTGTCCGCCAGGGTGGCGCCGCTCGGTTCCCGACTGGTCCTGCTGCTGGTCGAGGACCTCACCGAGGCCCGGCGGATAGAGGCGGTCCGCCGCGACTTCGTGGCGAACGTCAGCCACGAGCTGAAGACACCGGTGGGCGCGCTGTCGCTGCTCTCCGAGGCGGTGCGGGACGCGTCCGACGACCCGGAGGCGGTCGAGCGCTTCGCCGGCCGGATGCAGCACGAGGCCACTCGGCTCACCAACCTCGTCCAGGAACTCATCGACCTCTCCCGGGTGCAGAACGACAACCCGCTGGAGGACTCCGAGCCCGTCGGGGTCGGGGTGCTCGTCAACGAGGCCATCGACCGCTGCGGTCAGGCGGCCGGCACCAAGCAGATCACCATGGCCACCGGCGGTCTCGAGGACCTGTACGTCTGGGGCAACCGCGGCCAGCTGGCCGCGGCGCTCGGCAACCTCGTCGAGAACGCCGTCAACTACTCCGCGCCGCGGACCCGGGTGGGCATCGCCGCCCGCCGTATCGCGGTCCCCGGCGGGGACATGATCGAGATCGCCGTGACCGACCAGGGCATCGGCATCTCGGACAGGGACAAGGACCGGATCTTCGAGCGGTTCTACCGCGTGGATCCGGCCCGCTCCCGGCAGACCGGAGGCACCGGCCTCGGGCTCGCCATCGTCAAACACGTGGCCGCCTCCCATGGGGGAGAGGTCACCGTCTGGAGCGCTGAAGGACAGGGCTCCACCTTCACCCTGCGACTGCCGGAAGCTGGCACCGCCAGGGAGCGGGCTGAGAAGAGCCGGCGCAGCCGGCAGCAGCTCAGCGGCGCACTGCAGGAACCGGCCGACTACGACGAAGCCGACGACTCCGACGATCCCGCCCACGGCGGGGCCGACGGCACCGTGCAGAGCCGGTCGTACGAGACCTTCACCCGTGATCAACTCTCTGCCCCGGAGGTCCTCCCGTGACCCGAGTGCTCGTTGTCGAGGACGAGGAATCGTTCAGCGACGCCCTGTCGTACATGCTCCGCAAGGAAGGCTTCGAGGTCGCCATCGCCGCGACCGGACCGGAGGGGCTGGACGAGTTCGAGCGCAACGGCGCCGATCTGGTGCTGCTGGACCTCATGCTGCCGGGCCTGCCCGGGACCGAGGTCTGCCGCCAGCTGCGCAACCACAGCAACGTCCCGGTCATCATGGTGACCGCCAAGGACAGCGAGATCGACAAGGTGGTCGGCCTGGAAATAGGGGCTGACGACTACGTGACCAAGCCGTTCTCGTCCCGGGAGCTGGTCGCCCGGATCCGCGCGGTGCTGCGGCGGCGCGGCGAGCCGGAGGAGGTCGAGCCGGCGGCGCTCGAGGCCGGTCCGGTCCGGATGGACGTCGACCGCCACGTGGTCACCGTCTCCGGCGGCAAGGTCGATCTGCCGCTGAAGGAGTTCGACCTGCTGGAGATGCTGCTGCGCAACGCCGGCCGCGTCCTCACCCGGATGCAGCTGATCGACCGGGTGTGGGGCGCCGACTACGTGGGTGACACCAAGACCCTGGACGTGCACGTCAAGCGGCTGCGGGCCAAGATCGAGCCCGACCCGGGCGCCCCGCGGTACCTGGTCACCGTGCGCGGGCTCGGCTACAAGTTCGAGCCGTAGACCGCCCCGGCGGCAGACGACAGCAGGATGCCCCCGGCCTGCCGGGGGCATCCTGCTGTGTACGACGTGTACGACCTGCGCGGGCGGCCCGCCACCGCACCCGTCCCGCCACCGCACCGGCCGGGCGGCCGGACGGTCGACGCGAGGCACGGGGGTCGCCGTGCGACACCGGGGGTGTTACTGCGCTACGGGGCTCTCGGAGGTGCCGATGCCGGGCTGGTCCGCGTCCTGGGAGCCGGCGGCGTCACCGTTCGTGCCGTCGCCCTCCTCGGCGCCGGGGGATGCCGTGTCGTCCCCGGCGGCGTCCTGCTCCGCGCCTTCCGCGCCCTCGGTAGAGCCTTCGCCGTCGGTCGACCCTTCGGGCGTGCCCGACTCCGACTCGCTCGCCGACGCCTCCGGCGCGGGGGTCGGGCCGTAGTCGGCGTAGCCGCCGCGGGCCGGGACCACGGTCGCGCGCAGTTCGACGGTGCCGGTCTCGCTCAGTTCGAAGGAGACGGGCTGGGCGTTGCCGTCCGCCACGTCACCGGCGTCCGCGAGGAACGCGGACGCGTTGTCGGCGCCACCCAGCATCAGGGAGCCGCCCGCCGGGATGGTGAGGTCGCCGTCCTCGGCCGGCTTCAGCTCGACGTCCCCGCCGGCTCCGGCGACCCGGATGCCCTCCAGCGTCTCGTCCTGCGTGCCGTCGTTGAAGATCCGGGCCGACACCGCTGCCGGGCCGTCCTCGTCCTCACCGGTCACGATGTTGACGTTCTGGATCTTGATGTCCCCGACAGTGGTCGCGGCGTTGTCCGGGTTGACCCCGCTCGTCTGCGCGTCCCTACCGGCCCCGCAGGCGGCCAGCGAAACGGTCGAGAGCGCGATGACGGTGGCGGCGACGACGCCGCGTCGAAGTTTGCTGCTCACGGCGGCGGCTTCTCCTAGCGGTAAGTGAAGAGCTGGTGGGGCGTAAAGAGGCTGTCAGGCGCTCAGGTTACCGACCCCCGGGTTCGCCTCCGTACCCGGCCCGCCCCACCGGGCGTGAGGGAGGCGGCGCTCCGGTCACCGGTGCCGTCGCACCCGGAAACTCCACAGCCCTCGTGACGGGCGCACGCCGGCGCGGGAAGTGATCACCCGGTGCCGCTCGGGAGGCCGGCGGGAGAGAGCGGGAAGCGCGCCCGTATCGCCCAGTCGAACACGGCCGGAAGCCGGCCGAAGAAATCCCGCCGCGTCCGTACGGGCGATTCTCCGCACGTTTTGGAGCGGCCCGGAATATCGGCCGGGGTGCCGTCCGGTCATGCGTTGATCAATTAAGCGACGGCCAAACGAGCGACCTTCAAAATTCCGACAAAACGGACTTCCAGGGGTTCGAGGTGGCGCTTCCCGTCCGGTTTCCGCGGTGTTTCGGCTTCCCGTGGGACCGGCCCCCACCTGCGAATACCTGGTTCCGCCCATCGTCCGCAGCACGTCCCAGCCGGTGTTGTCAAGCCCCGAGATGTGCCCTGACCTGCGAAAACGTCATTCAGAACACCCGCATCCCGTGCTATCCTGGATAGCCACGGAAGGGGTACCTGACACATGACGTTCAAGGTTGGCGACACCGTGGTCTATCCCCATCACGGGGCCGCGCTGATCGAGGCCATCGAAACTCGCCAGATCAAAGGCGTGGACAAGCTGTACTTGGTTCTCAAGGTCGCTCAGGGCGATCTTGAGGTTCGTGTGCCGGCGGAAAACGCCGAGCTCGTCGGCGTTCGTGATGTGGTCGGCCAGGACGGACTGGAGCGGGTCTTCGAGGTGCTTCGTGCACCGTACGCCGAAGAGCCCACCAACTGGTCTCGTCGTTACAAGGCAAACCTGGAGAAGCTCGCCTCCGGTGATGTCATCAAGGTCGCCGAGGTCGTGCGTGACCTCTGGCGTCGTGAGCGGGAGCGCGGGCTTTCCGCAGGTGAGAAGCGGATGCTCGCCAAGGCCCGCCAGATCCTGGTGAGTGAACTCGCTCTCGCCGAGAACACCAACGAGGACAAGGCCGAGGCACTGCTCGACGAGGTCCTCGCCTCCTGACGCACTCCCAGCGACATGCACCGTCACCAGCGGAAGGGTGACGGCGCATGGCAACGGATGGCAGACGCGGATTGCCGTGGTGCCCGAGTGACGGCCGATGGCTGTCGCGCCGGGCACTGCTGCATGTCTGCCGCGCCGCACGACTCGTGGCAGCCGGTGGAACGGTTCGACGGTTCCATGCCGGTCGCCCCGGTGTCGGGCCGGCGCGGTGTGGTGGTGCTGCGGTGTCAGTGGCGCGGTGTCAGTCGGTGCTGCGCGGGCGGTGCCGTCCCAGCGGGAATCCGCGGCGCGAAGCCGCGGTGACCACCGGGCCTGCCCGGGGAGGCGTCGCTACGGTGAGCAGGCCCCGAGCAGGCAACAACACCCCCGCAGGCGGCACTCCCGGAGTACGGGCATGACTGTGCGCCGCACTTCGTGATCCGAGCCACGTCTTCGCTTGATCCTTCTCATCCCGGCCACTTCCGCGCGTCCCCACCGGCTACGGCGGACAGACGCGGCGACCGGGCCCCGAGCCCGGGCTGCCGCTCTCGAACGGTTCTCACGGAAGGGCCGTCCGAGGTGCTGCTCCCGACTCGCTGTGGCCATACCCACCTCAGGCAAGGACACAAACCTGAACGCGCAACCAATGTCCGATGAGCACACCGTGCCCGGCGACGCGCCGACCGCCACCCCGCGCACCGCGGCGATCATTCCCGCCGCCGGCCGCGGCGTGCGGCTCGGCCC